>JANNAM010000257.1:0-16601 GCA_031384415.1 Bacteroidota bacterium | reverse complement strand
TGTAACCTGCAATGGAATTTTATGCAAAAAACCTGTAACAATTCCTTTCTCATTTTCAGGATGGCGAATATAAAATACACTTACTTCCATTGGATAATGAACCATTTGCTGTACGATGTATTCAAACGGCATCAGGGAGTGATAATGCAAAAATTCCTGTTCATTATCCAGTTTACGAAATAAAATTCCCTGGCCGCCAACTTCGGGCTTAACAATTAAAGGATAAATAACTTTAAACTCCAGTAACTTTTCTTTGATAACTGCAAAATCCTGGCGGGGCAACACATTAAAAGTAGCAGGATATAATTCAGGTGGCAGCAAATCGTACATTTCTTTTTTTGGTTCACCTTCCATGCCGCCAAAAGTAAGTTTGGGGTTGCTGGGTGTAAAGAACCAAACGGCGCCAGATTTAATAATGTACCAAAGCCACATGGGCGCAATGGGTGCATACAATAATTTGAATGGCCATGCTTCCCAATGGGTTATTTTGTAAAGTATTTTTTTCATTTATTAACTGGCAGCGAAGATATTTAAAATAGGCTACCTGCATTAATTTTCGTTTGGCTAAAATAAATTAGTTTTGAAAAAAATAAACTGTAGGTGAAACCTATTTTAATCCTGTTATCACTTTATTTAATTGCTTTGCTAAGCCCGGTAAATTCCCGGGCAACAGTAATTGATAACCCGGTTAAAAGCAATGAGAGACTTATACCATCAAAGCTCCTTTCTTTATCGGCTAAAGAATTTGAAAAAGTAACAGGCCGGCATTTAAGTTTTAAAGAAAAGGTTGTCTTTAAATTATTAAAATGGAAGTTTAGAAATGCTCAACATTTATTTCCAGATAAAAAGGAAGAACCCGGCAAGTACGATAAGATGGCAAAAAAGGCCATGCTTTTTGGCATTGGCGCTTTTGTATTGCTATTTATTCCTTACATAGGCATTCTCTCAATTCCCAGCGCTGTCTTAGGAATAGTGTTAGGAGCTGTATCTTTAAATAAAGTAGAAAAAAAGACTAATTCAATCTTAGGAATTGTATTTGGTTCTGTTTTCATTGTTTTATTATTTGCTATTCTTGTGGCAGCTTTTGCAATATTTGCTACCCGTTAATACTTTTATACTATGATTATTCCAACAATGGCTGAAATGATGGCTGAAGGCAAATCACCCGAAATTTTATTTTGGGTTGGCTGCGCCGGCAGTTTTGATCAGCGGGCACAAAAAATTACCAAAGCATTTGTTACTATTTTAGATAAAGTGGGAATCAATTATGCTATTCTTGGCAAAGAAGAAATGTGTACCGGCGACCCTGCCAGGCGAAGCGGCAATGAATTTATGTTTCAGATGATGGCTTACCAGAATATTCAAATACTAAATGGATATGGAATAAAAAAAATTGTAACCGCCTGCCCTCATTGTTTTAATACATTGAAAAATGAATACCCCGAGTTGGGGGGGACTTATGAAGTAATACACCATGCTACATTCATTCAGCAACTGATAGATGAAGGCAAAATAAAAATGATTGAAGGCGGAACTTTTAAAGGAAAAAAAATTACTTACCACGACAGTTGCTACCTGGGCAGGGCCAATAATATTTACGAAGCTCCCAGGAAAGTGCTGGAAGCGCTGGATGCAGAATTAATTGAAATGAAACGCTGCCGCAGCAATGGACTTTGCTGTGGTGCAGGCGGTGCCCAAATGTTTAAAGAAGAAGAAAAAGGAACTACAAGAATAAATTTAGAACGAACAACAGAAGCTCTGGCAACAGGAGCATCCATTATTGCGGCGGCCTGCCCCTTTTGCAATACCATGATGACCGATGGAGTAAAGACTAATGAAAAAGAAGAAGAAGTGCAGGTGCTGGATATTGCTGAGCTGGTTGCGGCTTCGATGTAATTTTCGCAAAATTGTTTAACTTTATACAATGGAAACAAAAGAAATCATAAAGGAAATCAAAAAGCTTTCAATTAATGACAGACTTACTGTAATTGAAAAAACTTTGAAAACAGTCAAAGATGAATCTTTTGAACATCCTTTGAAAAAAGCAGCAGAGTTACTGTATACAGATTATAAAAACAATAAAAAGCTAACCGCTTTTTCCTCACTTGATTTTGAAAAGTTTTATGAAACAAAGTGAAATCTGGTTAATAAATCTCGACCCAACTATTGGTGCAGAAATAAAAAAGACAAGGCCTGCAATTATTGTAAATAATGATAACCTTGGGAAATTACCACTCAAAATAATTGTACCGCTTACCGACTGGAAAACACATTACTCAGCCGCTCCATGGATGGTCAAGATAGAACCAGATAAAAACAACAGACTTTCCAAAATTTCATCCGCTGATTGTTTCCAGGTTCGTTCTTTATCAGAAGAAAGATTTGTAAAGAAAATTGGAGTTATCAATCAATTACAATTAGAAAAAATACAATTTGGATTGGCGCAGGTACTTTCCATCCAGGTTTAAAAAAAGTTATGAATCTCGATTTCCAGGAACATATACCAGAAGATTTTTCCGATACATCCAAAGTATGGATCTATCAAAGCAGCCGCATGTTCTTTATCAGCGAAGCACTGGAAATGGAAGACATGCTGAAGGCATTTGCCGCCAACTGGAAAAGCCATGGCGCTGAAGTAAAAGGATTTGCCAATTTATTTTTTGGCCAGTTTATTATACTGATGGCTGATGAAACTGCCGCAGGTGTCAGTGGCTGCAGCACGGATAGTTCGGTTCATCTTATCAAGTCAATCGAAAAAAAATTCAATGTTGATTTGTTTAACCGGCAGAATTTAGCTTTTGAAGTAAAAGAAAAAATACAATTACTGCCTCTTAGCCAGTTGGAATATGCTGCTGAAAATGGCTTCATCAATGCTGATACACTTTACTTCAATAATACTGTTCTTACCAAAAAAGAGTTGCTGGAAAAATGGATCATCCCGGTGAAGGAAAGCTGGCTGAGTAAGAAGGTTGATTTTAAACAACCCACAATGTAAGAGTTCTATTTCTTAACCGGCTTCTTCACTAAAACTTTCTTCTTCGGCTTCTTACTAAAAATATAACTCAAAGCGATCCTGAAATTTCTTGTATTGGTAGTACTGAAACTTTCCAGGTTAAAATTACTGCCGTAAGTAAAAGTTTTATTCTGCTGCTGCCTGAAAGGGTCAATGGCACTGATGGCCACAAAAAATTTCTTTTTAAAGAATTTTCTTTGCACTCCCAGATTCATACTCAACGTATTTCTTACCCTGCCCTGCGGATTGGCAAAGCGGTTAAATGTAAAGCTTGCATTGCCATTCATTACATCGCTAAACTGGTAACTGCCATTTAAGGTTGAAAAAAACGAACCGCCGTTGCGAAACCTGTTTACTGCTTTGTCGTGGGCACTGTAAACATTATAAATGTAACCCAAACTTAAATTGAGTTTAGATTTTTTACTCAGTGTGTATCCACCCCATGTATTTGCTTCATATTCTTTTCTGCCGCTCAGGTTTTCCCAGGTAACAGTTGTCTTGCCATCTGGCTGCAATGTGCGGATGGAACTGTAAATATGCTGCAAAGCATTATAACCTACCGAACCATTGATGAAAAAGAGTCTATTCCATTTACCCACAATAAAATCAAAATTATCGGCGGTGTAAGCCTGCAAATAAGGATTGCCAAACCTTGTATTGTAAGGGTCGCTGTAATCCACACTTGGGTTCAGTTCATTCAATCCGGGCCGCTGAATGGTTCTTTTGTAACTGAACGTAATGCTCACTTCATTCTTCCATTTTTTCATAATGGTAGAAAACGGCAGGAATATCCAGTAATCATTTATATAATGATTGCTGTTGTTTACAATATCAAAATTTGTTTGCGTATGCTCAGCCTGTACACCGCCGTTGATGTAAAAATCCTGCAGAATATTATGCCTTGCTGCAGCCCTTAGTGCAATGATGGTTTGATGAAACCTGAAATCTTTGCTCAGCAAATCATTCTTCACAAAAATATTTTCCGGCTTTTTAAAAAAAGTAGTATTAAGCACATTGTGGCTGTTAAGCCGGTAAAGATTTGAACCAAAATTTAAGCTGGTTTTATTTCCCTTTAACGGCTTGTCATAATTCAGGAGCAAACTTATTGTATGGTTTCTTACAGCTGTATTTTGCTGCTGGGTAGAGTCGGTGCCGGTTGGTGTTGCATCAGGATTCAGATACTGCTGAAAATAATCCCTCTCATTATCATTTACATTAAAATTTAAACCCGATATAATTTTAAAAACTTCTCCTGGTTTCTTTCCTTTATGCAAATAAGTCAAATTAAAATTTGGATTTTGGCTGCTTGCGGAAGTTCCGGTGAAGCGATTGCTTAATTTATAAATAAGGTTATTGCGGTTAACATTTGCATATTCGGTTTTATTATTGCTGGCTGCATCGTTGCTGTTGTATTGTGCTGTAAAATTAAAACTGCTCTTTTTGTTCAATTCATAATCCAGGCTTAACCTGGCATTGGGGCGGTGGTTATTGCTGTTGCTGTTGCCAATGCTGTTGAAATAATTGGTGCTGTCGGTATAAATATTCTGGCGGTTACTGTAGCTGTTGCCCCGGTATTCGTTGTACCCAATGCCAGCATTAAAGTTGAAGGAAATTTTCTTTTTACGGTAACTGAAATTTCCGCTGATGCCTGCTTCTCCCCTGCTGCCATAATTCACATTCAGCCTTGCATTCATTCCTACTTTTCCCTTCTTGGTTACAATATTTATCACACCGCCCCTTTCGCTTGCATACTGTGGCGGTGGCGTTGTCATCACTTCAATTTTTTCAATCATGCTGCCCGGCATGCTTTCCAATAAATCCTGTAATTGCTTTGCATTTAATTCAACGGGTTTGTCATCAATCAAAATCTTTACATCTTTACCACGCAGTAAAATCTTGCCATCATTGTCAACATTTACTAATGGTGTTTGTTTCAATAATTCGGTAGTGGTGGCTGCCGAACTCAATGCCGATTCGCCTGCATTAAAAGTTATTTTCCCATCCTTGCTTTCAATCAATGGTTTTTCGGCATAAATAATTACTTCTTCCAGTTCGGCAGATTTTTTATGCAGTTTTATATCATTCAAATCAAAATCAAAACGTTCTTCCCTTATATGAATACTATCTAAACGGAGAGAATTATAACCCACTATACTAAGCTGCAACTTATAGTAACCAAAAGGCAACTGCTCAAAAATAAAAGCCCCGTCTTTTACCGTTACAAATGATTTGGTGAAAATGCTGTCTGAAATTTTTGAGAGAGAAACAGTAGCTGATGCAATAGCTTTTCCATTATCGCCGTCTAAAACGCTGCCGATAATGATCCCAGTATTTGCAGGCTTTATCTGGGCCTTGGCTAAAGCAATACCCAGGCAAAATAATATTGTAAAAAGTGGTTTCAATTAAATTTTAATGCTACAAAAATAGCCATTACAATTTAATTTGACTGCCATTCATACTATTAACATGCCCCATCATTATAATGAATGAAACAATTTGACGATTGTAAAAAAATAACTACGCTGGTTCGGCTGTGGCTTTGCCCCCCACAAACATCAGCAGGAAGGATGCAGCAGCGGTAACATAAAATCCATAGCTTAAGATTGATGCAAAAGCATTAAGCCCTTCGGTGCCACCCTGCTCACTCATGCCAAGTACAAACAGGGCAGTAAGAATAGCCGTAACTATAAAAGAAGCAGCCCTCAAAAGAAAACCTGCACTTTTTTTTCCTAATGAAACAAGGAAAACAATTATAGCAAAAAAAGGAATCAGCAGAAAAGAATACTGGAGTACTGTTGCAGTATTGTTTTCAGGTCTGGAAGATTTGCTCATGACAATATCCCATCCGCTTACAGGAATAAGGTAATTGAACCATGGCAAAAAAAATCCGGCAATAATTGCCAGCGATAAAACTATGCGTAATACATTGCTGTTGCTCATAAAATTTTTTGTTTGCTTAAAAATAACATATTTAACGAGGATTCAAAGCACTATTTATAAACGGATGAGTTATTGTGCAAATGCAGCCAACCCCGGTAATGGTTTATTTGCAAAGTCAAACAGCGCAAGATTTTCCCATGGTGAACCATTGCTGGCTGTTGAGCACCGGTAAGCAACCCATTCGGGTGCCCAGTAACAAAACCCCAGTCCATGATTGTTGGGAACATTATGTATTACAGTTCTTAAATCGGTTAAAAATTTTTGCTGACCTGCAGGTGTTGCATCATAACCTGGCAATAAAGCAGTGGAACTGCCGAAAATATTATTGGTGTAGTCGTTCCAAGTTAATGTAAAAGGATAAGCAGTTTCGGCTATAAAAATATCTTTATTGAATGTTGCTGCCAGTGCATTCAAATCGGTTTGCAGTTCAGCAAGGTTCCTGTTGTGCCACCAGTGGTAATAAGAAAGTCCCATGATGTCGTAATTGATTCCCTCCGTTTGAATATTATTAAAAAACCAGGGTGCTCCGTAGGTGCCTGCAAAGTGAAGCATAATTTTTATAGTTGGGTCCACCACTTTTACGGCATCAATACCTTTTTTTATCAGGGCAGCATACTGCGGCCAGTTAGTATCGAAAGTGCCGCCTACTTTGCCAAAGTTCCAGAGCATACCGCTGTTGGTTTCGTTTCCTATTTGCACAATGGCGGGCAAAATGTTTTTTGTTTTCAAATCATTCATCACTTTGTAAGTGTAGTTGTAAACACTGTCTAATAAAATGCTGAATGATAAACTTTGCCATGCCGCAGGAAGGGTTTGTTTTCCCGGGTCGGCCCAGGTATCGCTATAATGAAAATCTAACCACCAGCCAATGCCAGCGGTTTTTATTTTTTGTGCAAATGTTTCCACCTGGGCAAGGCCACTGTTTACACTGGCAGGTGTGTGCCAGAGCCGAAGCCGCACTAAGTTCATGCCGGCATTTTTAAAAATAGTCAGTGCATCCTGTGCTGCTGAGTTATTGTTGTAATAGACCTGGGAAGTTTTTTCTATCTCTGGCAAAAAAGATAAATCGGCGCCACGGTAAGTAAGTGAAGGCAATGCTACAGGCGAGGATGTTTGTGCAAATGTTTTATTTTTTTTACACGACAAAAAAACATTGCAGAACAGCAAACAGCAAATTAATTTTCTACTCATAAGTTTATTTTATTTCCCAACTGTTGTCTTCTTTAAATTTATCAGGCACAAATTCGTTCCCCAGTTTAACTGATATTATTTTACCGGTAATTTTTTTTTGAATAATCAATTCATTCTTTCCGCTCTTCCATACATCTGCACCGTAATGAATGGTTTTTGTTTTACCATCACTAAAATTCAACGTTATATAAACCGGCACAGGCAATCCTCCTTTATTTGAAACGACTATATTAACTACTCCGCTTTTTTGTTCCGCTTTAGTAATTGCCAAATCCGGATACACCGTTTCGTAAAACCATTTTTGCCAAAACCAGTTTAGGTTTTTGCCACTTGTATTATTAAAGTTGTAAAAAAAATCATAAGGTATTGGATGCCTGCCATGCCAGTCGTTCATGTACTGATGTAGCGCTTTAAAATACATGTTATCACCCAGCATATCTTGCAACACATAATAACACAATCCACCTTTGCCATAAGAATTGGATAAATATGCAGCATCCTGGTAAAGTTTTGTATTTGTTATCAGTGGAACATCTTTATCAGTGCCGCTGATGCGTTCGTATCTTCCTTTGCTGTAAATGCCTTCATCTTCCGGCTCGCCCATTAAAGGGGAGATAACAGATTCGCCAATTGTAGCCCAGCCTTCATCCATCCAGGCATATTGTGTTTCATTAATGCCCATGTAAAAAGGAAAGTAGCTGTGGAAAATTTCATGCGTTGTTAACTGCACAGCATCTTTGTGCAATTCCATAGGATTATCATTCACCATCATAGGATATTCCATCTGCTCTGTGCCGTCAAAAACTGTGATGTAAGGAAAAGGAAATGGAACCTTGGGATAACGATGGCTCATGAGGTGAACAGACTGCCATGCCTGGTTGGCCACATCAAAATAATCTTTGTGCTCTTTGTTATAGACAGCGCTTGCCAGTGTTCTTTTATTTGTTGCCGAATCGGTAATGGCACTGGAAGCATCCCATAGATAATGATTGCTGATAGCAAAAGCAAAATCGCTTACATTGGTTGCTGCAAATTTCCATAAGCCGGTATTTGTAGAATTAAAAACTTTATTAGTAGTATAATCTGTTGAGTCAATTACATGAATAATTTTATCAGAATTCTTTGCCTGCTCAATTTTTTGTAAAATATTTTCACTAAAATTCAATTGCTCATCCTGCCGTTCGCCGGTTGCCCACACAGCATATTCAGCAGGAACTTTAAGCTGCACATTAAAATTTCCGAAGTCGTTGTAAAATTCCTGGGTGCCATTATAGCTCCAGTCATCCCAGCCATTGATGTCATCATACACAGCAAGGCGGGGGAAAAAATAAGCAATGAAATAAGAACCGTCATCAACCCTGCCTGTGCGATTTTGAGAGCCGGTGTTTACCGTGTAATGCCATTTTATTATCAGGGTAACATTTTTATGTGGCAGCACGGCATCTTTTGGCAGCACAATTAAATTTGTATTACTGTGAAATGCTTTCCGGATATTATCAAAATCAGCAATCACTTCATCTCCAATGCTCAATTGTTCAATAGTTACGCCTTCATTTAAATCTTTATCCGCAACTATTCCCTGTCGGCTCACACCTTTCTTATAATAATCGGGATAAAGGCGAATGATAAGCCGCTTCAAAGTATCGGGGCTGTTGTTGGCATAAACAATTGTTTCCTCTCCTGAAAGTAAATTAGTAACCGGGTTGAAATTAATCTGGATATGATAATCGCCCCGGTTTTGCCAGTAATTTTTTCCTGGCTTGCCGGTAATTGTTCTTGTTTGCTTTTTTATGGCCGCCTGAACATTTACCGGGGTAAAAAGCTGTTGGGATAAAACTGCCTTGCCGGATAAAACCAATGTGACAATGAGAAAGATTTTAAATTTCATGCTATGTAATAATTGACAGTGAAGTTAGCCAATAAACAATTTCCACACTTACTGTCATCCTGTCATTTTTGCAAGCATTGTTCTATCTTTGTTGCCCAAATTAAAAATGCAGATGCTGGATTTAGGTATAAAAAAGGAACATGATGAGGCAAGGCAGGGCGAAGCCTTTGCCCCTTTTGTCATGGAGAAGAACGGTTGCAAAAAGCATTTTTACATAGAAAGCTATGGCTGCGCCATGAATTTTGCCGACAGCGAAGTGGTGGCTTCCATCCTTCATGAAAATGGTTTTGGGGCAACAAAAAATGCCGAAGATGCCGACCTGATTTTTATTAATACCTGCTCCATAAGAGAGAAGGCAGAGCAAACTGTTCGCAAGCGCCTCACAGAATTTAAAAAATATAAAAAAGCCAACCCCGGAATGCTGGTGGGTGTGCTGGGTTGCATGGCAGAAAGATTGAAAGCCCAATTTTTGGAAGAAGAAAAATTGGTTGACCTGGTTGTTGGCCCCGATGCTTACCGGACATTACCCGGCTTAATTGAAGAAGCAGAAACGGGCCAGAAAGGAGTAAATGTTTTATTAAGCCGGGATGAAACTTATGGTGATATTTCTCCTATCAGGTTAAACAGCAATGGTGTTAGCGCTTATGTAAGCATTATGAGAGGCTGCAACAATATGTGCAGTTTTTGTGTGGTGCCTTTTACAAGAGGAAGAGAAAGAAGCCGGGATGCAGAAAGCATCATCAATGAATGTAAAGATTTATTTGAGCAAGGATACAGAGAAGTAATATTGCTTGGGCAAAATGTAGATAGTTATTACCAAGCCCCCCTAAATCCCCCCAAAGGGGGGACTTTTGAAAACCCGGCGAATTCGAACATTACTTTGAATTTGCATGGTTCAGTTATCCCCCCTTTGGGGGGTGGGGGGGCTGTAACTTTTGCTCTTTTACTTGAAAAGGTCGCCCTCATTTCTCCCCTTCTCCGTGTCCGTTTTTCCACTTCTCATCCTAAAGATATTACCGACGAAGTATTATTTACCATTGCCAGGTACGAAAACATCTGCAACTATATTCATCTGCCAGTGCAAAGCGGCAGCAGCAGGATACTACAACTGATGAACAGAACTTACAGCAGGGAATGGTACATTGCTAAAGTGAACCGTATTAAAGAATTGATTCCTGATTGTGGATTGAGTACCGATATGATAACCGGTTTTTGTACGGAGACCGAAGTAGACCACCAGCAATCTATGAGCCTGATGGAATATTGTAAATATGATTTGGCTTACATGTATTTCTACAGTGAACGCCCCGGCACGCTTGCCGCCAGGAGGTTTGCAGATGATATACCGGAAGAGATAAAGAAAAGAAGGCTGCAGGAAATGATTGCACTGCACCGCATTCATTCATTGCAAAGCATGCAAAGAGATGTAGGCAAAACATTTAAAGTACTGATTGAAGGCGCAAGCAAAAAAAATGAAGATGAATTGTTTGGAAGGAATGACCAGAATAAGGTGGTGGTGTTCCCGAAAGGGAATTATACCAAGGGAGAATATGTAAAAATAGAAGTCACTTCCTGTACAGCAGGGACACTTATAGGAACACCAGTAATAAAATGAACAAAAAATACTTTGTGCAACTTAGTGCCTTAGTTTCTTTGTGGTAAAAAAAATCTTAATGGACTTATTACAAATAAAAAACCGTTTCGGCATCATTGGCAACTCACCTGCCTTAAACCATGCCCTTAATATTGCAACGCAGGTTGCCAATACAGATTTATCTGTTTTAATTAACGGTGAAAGCGGCGTTGGTAAAGAAGTGTTTTCGCAAATCATTCATGCTTTGTCCGCAAGAAAACACAATCCTTTTATTGCAGTAAACTGCGGCGCCATTCCCGAAGGAACGATTGACAGTGAATTATTCGGCCACGAAAAAGGAAGCTTTACCGGTGCTGTTGACAGCCGCAAAGGATATTTTGAAACCGTAAACGGCGGCACCATCTTCTTAGATGAAATTGGCGAAATGCCTTTGGGCACACAGGCCCGTTTGCTCCGTGTGCTGGAAGCCGGCGAATACATTCGGGTGGGTTCTTCCAAAGTTCAAAAAACTGATGTAAGGGTTATTGCAGCTTCCAACAAAGAGTTGCTGGAGTTTACACAATCGGGCAGGTTCAGGGAAGATTTGTATTACCGCTTAAATACAGTGCCCATTAAAGTGCCGGCATTAAGAGAAAGAAAAGAAGACATTCTTTTGCTGTTCAGAAAATTTGTGGCCGACTTTGCAGATAAATATAAAACCACCCCTGTTATATTAGATGATGAAGCAAGGGAACTGTTAATTAACTATTCTTTCCCCGGCAATGTGAGGGAATTGAAGAATATTGCAGAACAGATTTCGGTGCTAAGCCAGGATAAAAATATTACCGCAGCCAAACTGAGAAATTTTATTCCTGAACATAATTATTCAAGATTGCCTGTGCTGGCTGGCGGAGCCGGAGCAGTAAGCCAGACAGAGTTTGCAAACGAAAGGGAAATTTTATACAAGCTTTTCTTCGACATGAAGAAAGATGTGAACGAACTGAAGAAAATGTTTTTCGACCTTTTGCAAAACCCAAACCTTGCATCTCATGCACCGGTGTATAATGACAATATAAAAGAATACAGCAACAATAATAATACAGCAGCATTATCCAATTCGTCGCAGCCGGTGATACTGCACCAGGGCAATAATAACATTCACCAGCATGAAGATGTGGAAGAAAGCCTGAGCATTGTTGACAAAGAAAAAGAACTGATACTGAAAGCGCTGAAAAAACACAAAGGCAAACGTAAGGATGCTTCACTTGATTTGGGAATTAGTGAAAGAACGCTGTATAGAAAATTGAAAGAGTATGATATTGAAGAATAACAAAGAAGTTGCAAGCTGCAAGCCACAAGTTTCAAGAAAGAACTTCTTAAACCGTGTGCTTATCCCTTGCTGCTTGCTGCTTGCTGCTGTAAGTATTCAATCCACCTGCAAGTACAGCTTCAAAGACACATCCCCTATTCCTCCGGAGGTAAAAACTTTCAGGGTTAATTATTTAACCAATACGGCACAGTATGTAAATCCGCAACTGAGTCCGCAGCTTACAGAAAAACTGAAGCAAAAAATAATTGGCACTACCCGGCTAAGGCAAACCAACAATGAGGATGCACATTACGACATCAGCGGAAATGTTACGCAATATTATACAACCACCACCGGCATCAGCAATGGAAATGCCAGCGCCAACCGGCTTACAGTTGGCTTTCACCTGGTTTTTAAAAACACATTGGATGAAAAGAAAAACTTAGAAGCTGATATTTTAAGGACTTTTGATTTTTCGGCCACACAAAGCCTGCAACAAGCAGAATCGTCGCTGAATACTGAAATAATAAAAAACGTGGTGGATGAAATTTTTAATAAGATTTTTTCTAACTGGTAACATTCTTTTGTAGTTTATCTTTGACTCATGCAATCAACAGCTTCCATTTTTCAATCTGTTTTTAAAAAAGATATTGCTGCGCCGGATACTGCAGAGTTTTTGGCGAAGCTTGCTAAAGAACATCCTCATTTTACCCCTGCACAATTCTTTTTACTACAGCAAAACAAAGATGATAAAATGCAGGCTGCTAAAACTTCGGTGCTGTTTAATAATCCGCTTTGGCTTAACTGGCTGCTTAATAAAGATGAAGCAATAATTGAAGATGAAATAATACCTGATGAAGCTGAACCAGCAGTTGAAGCCGGGTTGATGACTGAAGAAATGGAGTACAAGAGTGTGACGCCACCAATGTTGAATAAAGAACCAACTGCCGGTGACATAAAAATTACAATCCCGCCAATAGAAGAACTGCTGTTTCAGCCACTGTACACATCCGACTATTTTGCCAGCCAGGGAATTAAACTGAGCGACGAAATCTTAGCTACTGATAAACTGGGCAAGCAACTGAAAAGTTTTACCGAATGGCTGAAAACAATGAAGAAAGTGCATGTGGAAAAAATGCCCTCTGGCAATGAACAGGTTGATATTGTCATTCAGTCGCTGGCCGAAAAAAGCAATAGTGAGGGTGAAGTGGTTACTGAAGCAATGGCCGAAGTGTTTGCAATGCAGGGAAAGACAGGCAAAGCCATTGAAGTGTATGAAAAATTAAGTTTGCTCAATCCCGGCAAAAGCGCTTTCTTTGCAGCCAAAATTGAACAATTAAAAACGAATTGAAATGTTAATCTTCTTTGCAGTTTTAGTGATTCTGGCTTCCATTATTTTAGGCCTTATTGTGCTGGTTCAAAATCCAAAAGGCGGTGGTTTATCTGGCAGCCTGGGCGGTTTTAGCAACCAGTTAATGGGTGTTAAGCAAACCACTGATATTCTTGAAAAAGGAACCTGGGTTTTTGCTGCCATTGTGGGTGTGCTTTGTTTGCTTTCTCCTGCTTTTATTCCTAAGCAAAAAGCCGGCGGAAACGATAATCAAAACACGATCGAAAATTTGTCAACCAAGCCAACACAGCCGGTAAATAAAAATACGGCCACGCCAAATAATATGCAACAGCCTGTAGTTGACAGCCCCAAGCCTTAATTGAATTAATAAAATATTTACAGCCCCGCCCATAACAGACGGGGTTTTTTATTTTACTTTGCCGGCAAATGAAAAAGAAAATTATTTACACTTTTGTGCTGATACTGCTGGCCGGAGCTGGCTTTTTTGGCTGGAAATTTTTTGGGCCAACTGTTTCTGCTCCTGAAGGAAAATATTTTTACATTAAAACAGGCAGCACTTACAATGATGTTAAGCAGGCATTACTCGACAAAAAAATAATCAGCAGCGAATATTTCTTTAACCTGCTTGCAAAAAAACTTAACTATAACAAAGCTGTTAAAGCTGGCCGCTACGAAATAAAAAAAGGGATGAGCATTTTTAAACTTGTAAGAATGTTGCGTTCGGGCAATCAGGCTCCGGTAAATTTTGTTATTACTAAATTAAGAACCAAAGAAGACCTTGCTGCAAAAATTGCTGCCAGTTTTGAATGTGATTCGCTGAGCGTAATTAATTTGCTTAACAACAGCGACTCCATGTCAGTTTATAACCTCGACAGCAATACTGTGATGACGGCAGTAATTCCAAATACTTACAGCATTCTATGGAATACATCGCCCTGGAAAATTTTTAAAAAACTTTACAGCGACCGGCAAAAATTCTGGAACGACGAAAGAAAGAAAAAAGCCGCCGTATTAAATATGACGCTAGAACAGGTTTACACTATGGCAAGCATTGTAGAAGAAGAAAGCACCAATGAAGAAGATAAGGGTAAGATTGCCAGTGTTTATATTAACCGCATAGAAACAGGGCAAAGGCTGGAGGCTGATCCTACTATAAAATTTGCATTGAAAAATTTTGGTTTAAAAAGGATAAGGAATTCGCATAAAGATGCTGCAGCAGCTTCGCCTTACAACACTTATTTTAAAGCAGGCCTGCCTCCAGGGCCCATTTGCACACCATCGCCCAAAACAATTGATGCAGTGCTTAACGCACCTGTCACCAATTATCTTTTCTTTGTTGCCCGGCCCGATTGGTCGGGGTTGTCCAACTTTACCCAGAGTTACGAGGAGCATAAGATTAATGCAAAAAAATACCAGCGTTTTCTTGACAGCGTAAATATTAAATGAGATAAATTGTTTTACTGTTGAATTGTTTAATTGCTATGCAGTAGTTTTGACTGTACAATAAACAATTTACCATACGCACTTGACAAGACTCGAACGCATATTAATTACTAAAACCCCGCTTGCTTTTATTTTAAGAAAAAGCAAGCACTGGTATTTGCCGGGCTTTGAAGGTGTTCCGTTGTACGATGTCATCCGTTTTTTTTTCAGGCAAATAAAAACCGTAGGCTTATCAGAAAGGGCATCAGCGGTGGCATATAATTTTATCATGTCTATTCCTCCGGCATTTTTATTTTTATTTACACTCATTCCGCATCTCCCCTTTTTCAGAACAAGGGATATTAAAACACAAATTGCCACACTAATTACAGATATAATTCCGGCTAAAGGATACAATGGAACAATTATTACTTTTATTAACAAGACTTTTTTTGGTGAAGCAAAATTTGGTTTAATCTCTTTTGGTTTGATACTGGCCTTGTTTTTTGCCTCCAATGCCATGATGGGCATTATGCGGTCGTTCAATAAAAATTATGTAGGCTTTGCGCCAAGAAAAGGATTAGAAAAAAGATGGATTGCCATTAAACTTACTTCATTGTTATTTGGTTTGGTGCTGGCCTGCCTTGTTTTATTGCTGGCACAAAGCTCAGTTTTAAAATGGCTTAACCTGAAAGATACAGGCTGGAGAAATTTTATTGTGTATGGCCGATGGTTGTTTATAATCGCTTTAATTTTTCTTTCTATCTCTTATATTTATAAGTATGCTCCGGCGGTGCATAAAAGGTGGCGGCTGGTTTCACCAGGATCTATCCTGGCAACAACACTCAGCTTTTTTGCCACCTGGGCTTTTAGCGGCTTTGTAAATAATTTCGGAAAATACAATGTTTTGTATGGCGCCATCGGGGCAATTATTGTATTGATGGCTATTATCTTTATTAATTCGCTGGTGCTGCTCATTGGCTTTGAGCTGAATGTAAGTATCAAATCTTTAAAACACATTGCTCAGGAAAGGGAGGCCGAAGAAAAGGCAAAAGCCGAAGCCCGGCAAACTACATAAACGGTATCATTTTTATCAACCCTGATTTGTAACTTTATCAAAATTATTTTTTATGAAAAAGATTCTATTTTCTTCTTTGGCAATTGCCGCAATTGCATTTATGGCTTTTACTGTTACAGAACCCCTGGCTATTGGGGCAGCAATGCCCAAAGCAGATGCAAAGCTTAAAAATGTTGATGGCAAAGAAATTAGCATGCAGTCTGTAAAAAAAGAAAAGGGCTTACTGGTAATGTTCAGTTGCAACACCTGCCCTTATGTTATAAAAAACCAGGAACGCACCATTGCCATTTGCGATTTTGCCCAGAAAATGGACGTGGGAGTAATTGTTTTAAACAGCAACGAAGCCTTGAGAAACAACGAAGACAGCTATGATGCGATGAAAGCATATTTTAAAGACCAAAAATACAACTGGTCTTTAAAATATGCGGTAGATAACAACAGCGAAATTGCCGATGCTTTTGGCGCCAACCGCACCCCCGAATGTTATTTATTCGACAAGGATTTAAAATTAGTTTACCACGGCGCCATTGACAATAATCCTACAGATGCAGGCAGTGTAACAAGGGAGCATTTGAAATTAGCTATTGGCGAGCTGGTGGCTGGTAAAGATATTTCGGTAAAAGAAAGCCGCAGCGTGGGATGCACCATTAAAAGAAAAAGCTGATTTATTGACATAAATGACAAAAATAAAGCCTGGATATAAAATCCGGGCTTTATTTTTTTTAACGCCCACAATATCTTTTTAAAGGTATCGTTGTAGTAAAAAATAATTTTTCTGATTATTTTTGTTTTCTATTTAATTGTTAACCACAAAATCCAACTTATGAAAATCAAAC
>JANNAM010000027.1:0-11298 GCA_031384415.1 Bacteroidota bacterium | reverse complement strand
GACTACCTAGGGGAACCTACACCATACCCTTGGCCTGCAAGAAGTTCTTATTTTGGTATCGTTGACCTGGCTGGCTTTCCTAAGGATGTATATTATATGTATCAAAGCGAATGGACAAGCAAACCTGTGTTGCATATTTTTCCTCACTGGAACCATGAACCTGGTAAAATTATTGACGTGTGGGCTTATTATAATAATGCAGATGAAGTAGAATTGTATTTAAATGGAAAATCATTGGGTAAAGGAAATAAAATAAACGATGACCTACATGTAATGTGGCGAGTGCCATTTGAGCCGGGAAAATTAAAAGCCATCTCCCGGAAAATGGGGAAAACAGTTTTAATCAAAGAAATTAATACGGCCGGTAAGCCGGCCAAAATAGAATTAACAGCCGACAGAAAAATAATTAAAGCAGATGCCCGCCCGGATGACCCGGTCGGACGGGGAAAAGACCTAAGCTTCATCACCGCAAGGATATTGGATAAAGATGGTAACCTGGTACCTTATGCAAATAATTTGATTGAATTTTCCATTTCGGGCAATGCAACAATTGCTGCCACAGATAATGGATACCAGGCAGATACCATTTCGTTAAAAAGTAACAAAAGAATGGCCTGGAAAGGGATGGCTCTTGCAATTATTCAATCTGCTTCAAAAAAGGGAAATAGTACATTAAAGGCAAGTTCAGCAGGATTGCTGCCAGCTGTTTTTACCGTTAAAACAGATTAATACAGTGTGCCAGCCTTCGCAATCGTTTCCGTACAATAATTAACCCTGCGTAGTAAAATCTTCCATCTTTATAGTGAAACCTTACATTGTTAAGGATATAACAGTATGTACCTTTAAAATGGAAAATAAAAAGGCTGTTTTACATCTTTTTCTGCTTCCCAAACGATTAATAATGCTTGTTAAATGAAAATATTTTTACTTTCTGTTGGTAATATTTTTTTCGGGAAACCCATTTCCGGCATTCATTATTTTTCTCGTTCATCTTCTCTTTTAAAACAAATTCCATTTAAAATTATATTAACCTTTTTGGCTGTTGCAGGCTTTGTAAATATATATGCCCAGCAAAATAACCAGGCTGTTGACGCCGGATATAAAAAAGTTGTTACAGAAAGAGCTGCAAAAATTGTAAACAGTCTTGGCTTAACAGATTCGGCCATTTACAAAAAAGTGCTGGCAGATATTGCAAATCAATACATTCAGTTAAATAAAGTGCATGAGGCAAATGATAACAGCATTGCCGAAGTAAAAAAGCTTCAGGCAAGCGATGCAAAAACTGCTATCATAAAACAACTGGAAGAAAAAAAAGAGCAGGAGTTGTTGCAGCTTCACAAAGATTTTATTGCCTTATTAAAGGGAAGTTTGACCGATGACCAGTTGGAAAAAGTAAAAGACGGGATGACTTACGGTGTTTTTCCAAAAACCTATGCTGCTTACCTCGAAATGCTGACCAGTTTAACCAAAGAACAAAAAGATAAAATTTTTGAATGGCTTAAAGAAGCAAGAGAACTGGCAATGGTGCAGGGGTCATCAGATGACAAACACAAGGTATTTGGAAAGTATAAAGGAAAAATAAATAATTACTTATCAGCTGCCGGTTATGATATGAAGAAAGAAGGGGAAGACTGGCAAAAGAGAATCAAAGAAAAAAAAAGCTGACAAGGAATAATATTTTTCAAAACAATGATTGCTTAAATTTCTTACAACATAAAACAAAAGCTATATGAATTATTTGCGACTACCAAAGCTGCTGCTGCTTTTACTTTTTTCAGGTGGTTCCCTGTTCGCTGTTGCTCAGGAAAAATCAGTTTCGGGTAAAGTAATTGACGAGCAAACAAAATTGCCACTTGTTGGTGTTACAGTTAAAGTTAAAAACTCCTCAACTGCCACTTCTACCAATGCGTCTGGCGAATTTTCAATTAAAATTCCTTCCTCTGAATCAGTTATTACATTCTCCTATGTGGGTTATGTAATTTTTGAAACAAAGGCGGGCACCAATAACAACCTGCGTATTACACTTTTTAAGCAGGAAAATAAAATGGATGATGTAGTGGTGGTTGGTTACGGCACAAAAAAACGTGTGAACGTTCTTGGTTCTGTTGCCACTATTAAGGCAGAAGAAATTGAAGACCTGCCCGTTGCCAATCTTGGTTCAGCATTAATTAACAGGTTACCTGGTGTGGGCGTAAGTTTTGCATCGGGCAAACCAGGCTCTACCACAAATATTAATATTCGCAATGCCACTACTTTTAGCGGAGCTACCGGTGCAGGTATTGCAGTAACATCCGAACCTTTGTATGTTATTGATGGTATCACTGTTGGCAAACAGGATTTTGATAACCTGGATGCAAGCCTGGTAGAAACCATTTCATTTCTTAAAGATGCTTCGGCAGCAATTTACGGTGCATCGGGTGCAAAAGGTGTTGTGCTGGTAACAACAAAAAAAGGTAAACCCGGTAAAGCAAGAATAAGTTATTCAGGATATTTTGGAACTTCTACTTCGGCAGTAAAGCCAAAAGTGATGAGTGCTTATGAGCATGCACAGATGCTGAATGATGGGTACGAATTGAATAATTCGCCTTTAACAAGCAGGTTCTCCCAGGCCGATTTGGATTTTCTGAAAACAAATCCTTACAAAAGCTGGTACGATGAATTATGGAGCGCTGCTAACGTTACAAGGCATACAATTAATATAAGTGGCGGTTCGGATAAGATTACATTTTTTGCCGGCGGTAATTATTATAAAGAAACAGGAAACTATGGAAATATTTCGCTGGAAAAATATGGTCTCCGTTCTGGAATGAATGCAAAAGTTATTGACGGCTTAACTGCCAATATTACGATGGGTACCGACTTTTCAAGAGATGAAAGACATACTTTGAAAGGTGCAAGCGACGAAACAGATGATCTTTCATTAAGGGCTTTGTTTCTTACACCAAAATGGGTACCTCTTACCATCAATGGCTTACCTGTAAACTGGAGTGGCCCCAATCCACCCGGTGCATGGAATCCTCTTGGACTGGAAAATGCAGGTAATTATAAATGGCAGCAATCGCAGGGGCTTAATCTTAATGCATCGCTTGAGTACAAACCTGCTTTAATAAAAGGGTTAACGGCAAAATTTCAGTATGGTAAATTAAACCGCAATGCAAATCACAAAGAATATTTTCCGCCGTATAAGGTGTATAATTTTGTAAGGGGTGGCCAAAATAACTTACTCTATACTTCAACACCAACAACAAGTCCTACTTCCAATATCAGTAACTCCGACCAGTTGGGCGAAAGTACAACAACAACAAGCAGCTACCAGTTCATTGCTTCATTAGCCTACACAAAAAAAGTAAAGAATCATGATTTTGATGTAATGGTAGCGGTAGACCAGTCGGAAGGCAACAGCAAAAATACATTCTATTACAGGAACGGGCAAATTGTTGCCGGTATTGATGAATTCTGGGCATTCAGCACTGCAAGTTCTACCATTCGCAATCCTGTTTATACCCAAAATGTAAAAAGGTCTTACCTCGGCAGGATGAATTATTCATTCAGTGATAAATACAATGTTGAGATTATAGCCCGTTATGATGCTTCATCCAACTTTGCACCCGAAAACAGGTGGGGCCTTTTCCCCTCAATTGGTTTGGGCTGGAAAATAAGCGATGAAAGCTTTTTCAAAAATAAATTTCATTTTGTTGATTACATGAAAATAAGAGGAAACTTTGGTTTGGTTGGAGAAGACAGGGTAACAGCCAGGCTGTATGAATCAAGATTTACACAAACAACAGGAAACCTGTTCGGTACATCTCCCACCAACGGACTTGATCCAAACATTTCTCCCAACCTGAATATTTCATGGGAAAAAGCAAGAAACCTCAATGTTGGTTTTGATGCCACATTCTT
This sequence comes from Bacteroidota bacterium, assembly GCA_031384415.1. GTDB lineage: Bacteria > Bacteroidota > Bacteroidia > Chitinophagales > Chitinophagaceae > Ferruginibacter. The sequence continues at coordinate 7,395 of JANNAM010000027.1, read as the reverse complement.
AAAAAACAAAATCAGTTTCACAGCCGATTTCTGGAACCGGTATACTTATGATGGATATGATAAACTGGAGAATGGCGCACTTCCTTTTACCGCAGGTATTAACACCGCTGTTGTAAACTATGGCAAGCAGCTTAACTGGGGATCAGAATTTTCTGTAGGATACAAGGCAAGAATTGCAAAAGACTGGAGCTTTAACGCCGACGTCAATTTTGGATTCTCCAACAGCCAGTTATTGCAGGCATTTTACAACACCAATTTGTTAGGTACGGTTAATGAAAAAGATATATCACTGGGAAGAAATCCGAAGAAATTCAACAGCAGCAATTACGGATATATTGCAAAAGGAATTTTAAGAACACAGGCAGATGTTGATGCACTGCTGCTGAAAAATCCTAATTACAAAATTGGCGGTGCAAAACCCCAGGTTGGTTTTATGGATTTTCAGGATATGGATGGCGATGGACAGATTAATGACAACGACATTGTTCCCATGTTTGATAACACCAGTTCAAGAATTGGATTTGGAATTACACTGGGCGTTTCTTACAAAACATTTAAATTAAAAACAAATATTAACCTGAGTTTTGGAGGTAAAAAATTCTATGATACAGAAGCAAGGAAAGTACCTACTACTACACAAAACGCACCCCAGTTCTGGAGCGATCATTGGACGCCAACAAGCCCCAATGCAAAATACCCAAGGGCAGATGCACCACTTGCAAAGGAAAATTCTACTTTCTGGGCTGTAAGCGGTACCCAAAGCAGGGTAAATAATATGACACTTTCTTATTCATTGCCAAAAAATATTGCAGAGAAACTTAGGATACCGGATGTTAGGGCATTTTTAACAGGCACCAATCTTTGGAACATAATCAATCCATTTAAATACAAAGATCCTTACACATCCAATTTTGCATACTATCCAACCATTAGAACAATTTCTTTAGGGTTAAATGTTTCGCTGTAACGATTTGCTAAAAACTAAAATCATTTTAAAATGAAATCAGCTAATAAAATATTTAAAAAACTTGTGTTGCTTTTGCTGGTAATAACAGTGGCAGCCGGTTGTAAAAAAGGTTTTTTCGATCTGGAAGATCCTAACGGAATTGATTCGGATATCTGGAACGACGAAGGTGCCATCAGGCTTTATCTTGACAGAGGCTATGATTTAATGATGCCCCAGTGGCCGGTTCCGGGAGCCATTCACAATACTTCTGATGAGCAGAACAGTGCAAATACAACTTTTTTGTATGGTACTTTAACAGACAACAGCATAACAGATATTGGCACCGGCAATACAATAACAACAAACCGTTATTTTGATATCCGCAGATGCAATAATGCAATTGAAGGTATCAATTCGGGTACCTTGCCTGATGCTACTAAAAATATTTTGAAAGGCCAGTTTTTCTTTTTAAGGGCAATGGTTTATTTCAACCTTGTAAGAATTTATGGCGGCGTGCCATTGGTATTAAAAGCACAGGCGCTTGATGGCGAAGATTTAAATGTGCCCCGTTCTAAAACAAGTGTATGTATTGAATCAATCGTTAACGACCTTGATTCTGCAGGTGCTTATTTACCCGTAAGCTGGCCAACAGCCGATAAAGGCAGGATTCCAAAAGCAGCGGCATTTGCATTAAAAGGTAAAGTTTTAATGTATTGGGCAAGCCCTCAGTTTAATCCCGCCAATCTTACCGACAGGTGGGAAAGGGCTTACCAGGCATGCAAAACAGCCTATGATACTTGCGTTGCCAATGGCTATGCTTTGTTCTCGAATTACGCCAATATATTTGTTGACGAAACTTCTTCTAACAAAGAAATTCTGTTGGTAAGGTTGCATGATGCTATTTCTGTTAGCCCCGGCAGAGGAACCAATACTGAATATATTACAAGGCCAAGGTCCGAAACAACCGGCCTTGCTGGTGGAGGTTCTAACCAACCAACACTTGGTTTGGTTCAGACATATACAATGAACAATGGTTTGCCAATAACTCATGCATCTTCGGGTTACAATGCCACCTTATTTTGGCAAAACAGGGATCCACGTTTTAATATGAGCATTTCATACAACGGCGGCGACTGGCCTTTAAGTAATAAAGTGGGAAGAAAGCAATGGAATTACACTGGTGTTACCGACGAAGGCTCGGGCCTTACTGCAACGGGTTTTTATTGTAAAAAAATATGCAACCCCGGCATTGCAGCCGCACAAACTCAATACAACAGTAACTCGGGCGGCGGCAGCGGAATGGATTGGGTAGAAATGCGTTTTGCAGAAGTAATTGCAAACCTGGCCGAATGTGCAAATGAAACAGGAAGGACAACTGAATCAAAAGATATGATAAGGAAATTACGCCAGCGAGCCGGCATTGTTGCAGGCACATTTGATTACGGGCTGGCAGTGGCCACGACAACAGCCGAGTTGAGGGACCTTATCATTAATGAACGGATGATAGAATTTGCAATGGAAGGAAAACGTTACTGGGATTTAAGAAGAACAAGAAGGATGCATTTATTAACAGGCACAGTTCGCCAGGCAATGAGATGGGCCGTTAAAAGTCCTTACACCATTGCCACGCTTGAGGGGTTGACAAATGCAGGCATTAAAAGAAGAGATACTGCCGATCTAAGCAATATCAGTGTTTATAATGCAATGTTTACAACATCGCTTGCTTCGCTGGATGCAACAACCCCCATCAACATCCCGGCTACTTATTATTTCTATCCATTGCCAACTGCTTTCCGTCAGTCGAGTTATGTGATAGAACAAACTATTGGCTGGCCTGGCGGATCTTTTGATCCGTTGCAATAAAATTTAATTAAAAAAAGTTTGAACAACTAAAACAGAAAAAATGAAAAGTTCAATAAAAATATTTGCAGGTTTAATAATTGCAGTTTGCATTTTCGCTGCCTGTGAGAAAAAAATTGATCCTATTGACGAAAGCTTTACTGTGCAGGTAAGTTTTAAAAACAGTGGAACAAATTTTCTGACTGCTGATACCGAAGTAAATCCTAAAGACAGTATCTTTTTTGATTTTACTTTAACTGCAGAAGAAGATATGGTCGTGGTGGAAATTCAAAGAAACAATGCCAAAATTGACACTTTTAAAGTGCCGGCTGCAAATGCCAGGAGTTTTTCGGCAATAAAAAAATATGCAGCCGACAGTATACCCGGTGATTATACTTACAGGGTGCTGGCAAGAAACAATAAGGGTGTATTTATTGGCGATGGGAAAAAGACAATTAAAGTTACTGTAAAATCTGATTTTAATTTTTGGTCTTACCGTTTTACTTATGTTCCTGATTCGGTTTCAAAAACCAATAAAACTTACTTTGCATCCACCACCGGTCAAACATTCAGTTACACAGACGGAGCTGCCAGCAGCGCATTAATTGATTTTGGGTATTATTATGATACTGCTACCGCCAACAAGCATACCATTTATGCTTTGAACACAGCCCAAACTCAGTTAAACTTTTATGATATTACATCCTGGACAAAGAACGCAACAATTTTCAAAAGGGCAACAACACCCACTTTTGCAAACCTAACTTCAGGCGGGGCATTAAAAACTGCAGGCTTAACAAACCTTGCCTCTGGTACAACTCCAAAAATTACAGTGCTGGCCTCAGGTAATTTACTTTTCTTTAAAACGGCAGCAGGCAAATTTGGCTGCGTCCAGATAAATTATATTGAAGGTGCTTCTGCTGCTCAATCAACTTATATAAATATTGATGTGAAAGTACAAAAATAAAAATGGCGATATTTTTAATAGTTAATACAATGACTAGTTTGTTATAAAATAAAAGAGAAAGTAAAATGCTTTCTCTTTTTTAATCTCTAAGAGTAAGAAAAAATGGGACAGGTTTTTATTACTTTGTCGTCTAACATGTTTAAACAATAAAGCGTCATGAATACAATTTTTAAAAAACTGGTTTTATCGTCAGTTATTTTTATTTCAATAAATAAAACCAATGCCCAGTATCCCGAAATAACAGCCGATGTGCAAAAGGTTGCTGATTCTTTAATGAAAGCTGCCACCAGACATTCAGACAGTGCATGGGCTTTGGCCTTACCAATTATCGAAAGAGAAGCAAAACAGGGAAGGCCTTACATTCCCTGGGCCTCCCGTTTTGATGAATTACCGCAGTCAGAAATTCCTGCATTTCCCGGAGCCGAAGGCGGTGGTAAATTTAGTTTTGGAGGCCGTGGCGGAAGAACAATAGTTGTTACTAATTTAAATGATGATGGTCCAGGAAGTTTTCGCTGGGCCTGTGAGCAGGGTGGTGCAAGAATAATAGTTTTCAACGTTGCAGGTATTATAAGAATTAAGTCTCCTGTAATGATAAGAGCGCCTTACATAACCATTCAGGGGCAGTCGGCTCCCGGTGATGGAGTTTGCATTGCCGGGGAAAGCGTATGGATAAATACACATGATGTAATTATCCGTTACATGCGCTTTCGCCGCGGCGAAACATGGGTGGGCAGAAGGGACGATGCCATTGGCGGCAACCCAATTGGAAATATCATGATTGATCATGTAAGTGCAAGCTGGGGCCTTGATGAAAACATGAGTATGTACCGCCACATGTATAACGACAGTACAGGAAAAATTGAAGATAAATTTCCTACCGTAAATATTACCATTCAAAATTCAATTTTTTCAGAAGCGTTGGATACATGGAATCATGCATTTGGCAGCACACTTGGTGGTGAGAACTGCACTTTCATGCGAAACCTTTGGGCAAATAATGCCGGCCGAAACCCTTCTGTGGGATGGAATGGTGTATTTAATTTTGTAAACAATGTTGTTTTTAATTGGGTGCACCGTTCTGTTGATGGCGGCGATTACCGGGCACAATTCAATATCATCAATAACTATTTTCAGCCAGGCCCGGCTACCCCAAAAAATAATGTAGGCCACCGTATTTTAAAACCAGAAAGCGGAAGAAGCAAATTAAAATACAGAGTATATGGCAGAGCTTATGTAAATGGCAATGTAATGCAAGGTTTTCCTGCAATAACAAAAGACAACTGGAACGGCGGCGTTCAGGTAGAAGAAGAAACAAATGTAGGAGAATACACTGATAACATAAAATGGCCAAAGCCTTTACCGATGCCGTCAATCACAATACTGGATGCAACCGAAGCAAGAAAATTTGTGCTGGCAAATGCAGGTGCTATGTTGCCAAAAAGAGATGCAGTGGATTCAAGAATTCTTAAGCAGGTTATAACAGGTAAAATAGATTATGATCCTAACGTCAAGTTGCCCGAAACACAATTTAAGCCACGCCGCCTGCCAATAGATTCATATAAGCAGGGAATTATTACCGACCCTTTACAAGTGGGTGGTTATCCCGAATACAAAGGCTTGCCTTATGCAGATGCAGATAACGACGGCATGCCCGATACTTATGAAGTGAAAAATAAATTGAATCCCAATGATGCAACCGATGCAGCTAAAATTACAAAGAGCGGTTACAGTAATATTGAAGTATATTTAAATAGTGTTGTAGATATTAAAAATGTAAAGCCGGCTTCGCCGATTAAGAAATAATTTTTTTTAACAAGCTTTGGAATTACGATTGAGCTGCAGTGGCGTCGCACTCTTCAACAGTATAACTTTATTGAACTTTTTAGAAAGCGAATAAAAAATGTACAAGCTCTGTAGTGAATATAAAACAAACATATAAGCAACTATTTCTCATATCAGCAGCAGTGTTTAGTTTACAGCAGGCTTTATTGGCGCAAAAAACTGTAAAGTCTCTTCCTTTATATGTTGAAAGAGGTAAAATAATTTATACACCTGATTCACTCGGCAACAACATTCCCGATTTTTCTTACTGCGGTTATAAAGCATCTCAACAATCAATTCCAGTTGTAGAAGTTAAGGTTGTTGTGCCTGTCGCAAAAGGCGATGCAACACTTCGTATTCAATCAGCATTGGATTATGTAGCAGGTTTACCAATTGATGCAAATGGATTTCGTGGTGCAGTATTATTACAGAAAGGACCTTATGAAGTTTTTGGACAGCTAAGAATTACTGCTTCGGGTGTAGTACTTCGTGGAAGCGGAATCAATAACGGAACAGTTTTAATTGGTGCCGGTAAAGGAAGACAGGCATTGGTAAAAATTGTTGGTAAGAATACCATTTCCCGTGATTTAACAGGAATAAAAATTGCAGATGCTTATGTACCGGTAAATGCCATGAGTTTTCAAGTAGATACTTCCATTGCATTTAAAGAACATTCCAATAAAATAATCATCCGCCGTCCTTCCACACAAAAATGGATAACAACCCTGGGCACAGAAATTTTTGGTGGTGGCATTTCTGCTTTAGGCTGGAGACCAGGCGACCATGATCTGTTCTTCGACCGTACCATTACAAAAATTGAAGGCAATACTATTTTTATAGATGCACCAATCACCACAGCTTTCGATTCAACTTATGGTGGAGCATCTGTTTATTTTTATTATGATAATTGAAGAATAAATAATTGCGGTATCGAAAACATCAAACTGATTTCTACTTACGATAAAAATAATTTAAAAGACGAAGACCATCGCTGGAATGCCATCAATATCGAAAATGCAGAAGATGCCTGGGTGCGGCAAATCAGTTTTGAAAATTTTGCAGGATCGGCAGTAAGCGTTTTGGAAACATCTAAACGGATTACTGTTGAAGATTGTATTTCTAAACATCCTGTTTCGGAAATTGGGGGACAAAGGCGTTATACTTTTTTAACCACCGGGCAGCAAACTCTTTTCCAACGTTGCTATGCCGAAAACGGGTATCATGATTTTGCAACAGGCTATTGTGCTCCCGGTCCCAATGCATTTGTGCAATGCGAATCGCACCTGCCTTATAATTTTAGCGGAGCTATAGACAGTTGGTCAAGCGGAACGCTGTTTGATGTGGTGAATGTGGATGGTAATGCGTTGCGTTTTGGTAACCGCGGGCAAGATGCTAACGGCGCAGGCTGGGCGGCTGCAAACAGTGTATTTTGGAATTGCACGGCAGCAAGAATTGATTGCTACAAACCACCAACAGCACAAAACTGGTCCTTCGGCAGCTGGAGCCAGTTTGCAGGTGATGGTTATTGGGGCGAATCGAATAATACCATTACACCGCGAAGTTTATTTTATGGACAATTATCAGCAAGGCTGAATAAGAATACGGATAACCTTGCGCAACTTTTATATATCCCGGGTGAAGCATCCAGCAGTCCAACTGTTGAAGCGGCCAATGAATTGATAAAGCAATCGGTAAAGCCAAGGGTGCAGTTACAAGAGTGGATTGAAAATGCTTATAAAAGAAATCCAATCAGTATAAATTTCCCTGACAAATATGTATTGACTAACAGCGAATATAACAGACTCTTAAAAATAGCAGAGTC
>JANNAM010000249.1:0-14747 GCA_031384415.1 Bacteroidota bacterium | reverse complement strand
TTTTGCAAAGAAAAAGTAAAATTATAACCAGTTTTTTTGCTTTCATTTTAATTTGGTTTTAATATTTCCCTTCAAACCTACTGTTTAAGGATGGATAAAACACTACCCACAGGAAGGTATTTTTTAATTTTTACATCAGGGTTTATCAATGGTTTTATAATGCTTGCTGCAATCCTTACCTTTGCATCCTAAACGATTATTCCTCATGAAAGAAGTAGTTATTATTTCGGCTGTCCGTACTCCAATGGGCAGTTTCGGCGGCTCATTAAAAGAATTTTCAGCAACAAAACTGGGTGCCATTGCCATTAAAGGGGCATTAGAAAAAGCAGGCCTTAAACCAGAGCAGGTGCAGGAAGTGCTTATGGGTTGCGTAATACAGGCCAATTTGGGGCAGGCGCCGGCAAGGCAGGCAGCCAAATATGCCGGCTTGCCCAACGAAGTAATTTGTACAACAGTAAATAAAGTTTGTGCAAGTGGTATGAAAGCCATTAGCCAGGCGGCACAAACTATTATGCTTGGTGATGCAGATATAATTGTGGCAGGCGGCATGGAAAGCATGAGCAATGTCCCTTTTTATGCAGACACATTGCGTTGGGGAAATAAATATGGCAATGCTGCTTTAATTGACGGGCTTGCAAAAGATGGTCTTACGGATGTGTACGATGGAAAGGCGATGGGCAACACTGCAGAGTTTTGTGCGGCTATTTGTGGCATCAGCCGTGCCGAGCAGGATGCTTTTACAATACAAAGTTATCAACGCAGCCAGGCAGCTATTGCTGCCGGCAAATTTGAAAATGAAATTATTCCTGTAGAAATTCCGCAGCGAAAAGGCAACCCGGTTTTGTTTTCAAAAGATGAAGAACCCTTTAATGTTAAGTTTGAAAAAATACCCGAACTGAAAGGGGCTTTTCAAAAAGACGGAACTGTTACGGCGGCCAATTCATCTACCATGAATGACGGCGCAGCAGCATTGGTTTTAATGAGCAGGGAAAAAGCAGATGAACTTGGGCTGAAACCAATTGCCAGAATAATTTCTTATGCCGATGCTGAGCAGGCGCCTGAATGGTTTACCACCACACCTTCCATCACTGTACCAAAAGCAGTTACCAAAGCCGGGCTGAAAATGGATGATATTGATTTTTTTGAACTGAATGAAGCTTTTGCTGTAGTAGGAATTGAAAATACCAAACGCATGAATATTGACCTTGCTAAAGTGAATGTAAATGGTGGTGCTGTTTCTTTGGGGCATCCCTTGGGCTGCAGCGGCGCAAGAATTGTAGTTACTTTAATTAATGTATTAAAACAAAACAATGCAAAATATGGTGCCGCTGGAATATGCAATGGCGGAGGTGGCGCAAGTGCGATGGTGATTGAAAATATTTAGATTGTAGTTCCCCCTTTTTGGGGGTTAGGGGGCGCAATGGTGGAGGTGGTGCAAGTGCTATGGTAACTGAAAATATAGAATGACTATGAGCGAAGACAATAACATATTCCGGCTTGATAAAACTGCTTTTCAGGCAATGACAGTAGAAGAGGCAGATGATTACCAACGGGATTATAAAAACCATTCTGTAAAGCAACGGCTTGAAATTGCATTATACCTGACAAGCATTGCTTATAACTTTGATATTAATAATCCGCCAAGGATGGATAAAACTGTTTTTTCAAAAGATAAACTTTGTTAATGGGGAATATTTTCAACGAAGATTTCCGGGATTTTATAAACGCACTTAACATTAACAAGGTTGATTATATTTTAGTAGGAGGATTTTCTGTTATTCTGCATGGACATTCCAGGGTAACAGGGGATATGGATATTTGGGTTGAAAGAACAGAAAGGAATTACAGTAAATTGCTGAAGGCTTTCTACCAGTTTCACATGCCAGTGTTTGATATGACAAAAGAAAATTTTCTTGCTCATCAGGAATGGGACGTTTTTAAGTTTGGAAGGAAACCCTCAGCAATTGATATTATGGTTAAAGTAAAAGGACTCGATTTCAGGGAATGTTTTGAATTGTCAAAAATATTTGAAGTGGAAGGCTTAGCTATAAGAACGCTGCATTTTAATGATTTGATAAAAGCAAAAAAAGAAGCCGGTCGCCTGAAAGACCTCGACGATATTCAACAACTCACCAAAAAATAATTCTCTTTCCACCAGCGGTAAAACCCGTTTTTTTCATTTGCCTTATCTTCGGCATTCAAATTTTTATTATGAAGAAATTAATTGTAGCGGTATTTATGTTTTCAGGTGTGGCAGTTGTTGCCCAAAGAGACTCGGCTTTTAGCATTACTGGTAAACTCGACAAGGTAAAATCGGGCACAGTTTACTTAACCATCTATGGCGAAACGGCTGCAAAAAAAGATTCAGCCAGTATTGTAAAAGGTGTATTTGCTTTCAAAGGTTTTGCTGCAGAGCCTGCAGTTGCATACATAACCATTAAAGACCGTAAGAAGGATTACCTGAGGATGTATGTGGAACCAGCCTCAATAAAAATTACAGGCAGCGGCGATAAACTGAAAGAATTAACCATCAGCGGCTCTGCTTTAAATAATGATGATAAAAAACTTACCGAAGCTTTAAAAGCTATAACTGAAGAAGAAGAAAAATACAACAAAGCTTATGATGAGGCCAATAAAGCCAGCAACCAGGCAGCAATGGACAGCCTGGATGAACTGGATGTTGAAATGCGGTATGCAAAAAGAAAAGTGATTGCCGAATTTGTGAAAGCAAACCCAATGTCATTACGCAGTGTAATGGCAATTGAAGAAAATTATGGCTACTATGCCGAGGCTGACGAAGTGGGGCCATTGTTTGCAGTGCTTTTACCTAAGGTTCAAAAATCAGCCAGCGGCCAAAAGGTTGAGAAAATGTTGCTGGTGTATAAGACGGTAGCGGTTGGCCAGTTAGCACCAGATATAAAGCAATTAGACACAGCAGGCAAAGAAATTTCGCTTTCGTCCCTGAGGGGTAAATATGTACTGGTAGATTTTTGGGCAAGCTGGTGTGGGCCATGCCGCAAAGAAAATCCCAATATTGTAAAGGCATACGATGCTTATAAAAACAAAGGGTTTGAAATATTTGGTGTGTCTTACGACAAAACAAAAGCAAAATGGGAAAAGGCAATTATTGATGATAAATTAGTGTGGAAACAAGTGAGTGATTTGAAAGGCTGGCAAAATGCAACTTCCGAACAATATTATATAAAAGCCATTCCTGCCAATTTAATTTTAGATAAAGAAGGGAAAATAGTGGCTAAAAATTTATTTGGTAAAAAACTTACAGCAAAGCTTGCCGAGCTAATGAATTAAAAAGATAGCTAAATAGCAACACAGATTTAATGGATGAAAACGGAATTACCGGATTTAATCAGAACCTGCCAGTGTCATCTGTGTTTCTATCATATAGCATGAGAAAAGCTACATAGTATTTCAAAAGATGAACGGAGCGTCGCCAATGAAGCTCAATCAGGTAACAAATGCCCGTTCCCAAATAATTAAAACCTGCCTGTTAACTTTCCAATTTGCCCGTTTGCCTTTGATACAATAAATTTGCCACACAAAATTAAAATCAACACATGCGTCAGATAGCATTTAGAGAAGCCCTTAGAGAAGCCATGCAGGAAGAAATGAGAAGAGATGAAAGGGTATTTTTGATGGGAGAAGAAGTGGCAGAGTACAACGGAGCCTACAAAGTGAGCCAGGGTATGCTGGATGAGTTTGGCGAAAAAAGAGTGATTGATACGCCTATTGCAGAGCTTGGGTTTGCTGCCATTGCCGTGGGTGCAGCTCAAAACGGACTTCGGCCCATTGTTGAGTTTATGACATGGAATTTTGCCGTACTTCCTTTAGATCAAATATTAAATACTGCTTCTAAAATGCTGGCAATGAGTGGTGGCCAGGTTGGCTGCCCGATTGTTTTTCGTGGCCCTGGTGGAAGCGCCGGCCAGTTAGGTGCCCAGCACTCTACTGCTTTTGAAGCTTTATATGCAAATATCCCCGGCTTAAAAGTTATATCAGTTTCCAATCCTTATGATGGAAAGGGTTTGCTTAAATCTGCCATTCGTGACGACGACCCGGTTATTTTTATGGAGTGTGAAGTAATGTATGGCGAAAAAGGCGATGTGCCCGAAGAAGAATATTTGATTCCGATTGGTAAAGCAAAAGTAGTGAGGGAAGGTAAAGATGTGACCATTGTTTCTTTTAACAAGATGATGAAAGTGGCGATTGGTGCTGCTGAAGAGTTAGCCAAAGAAGGGATTGAAGCTGAGGTGATTGATTTACGTACTATTCGCCCAATGGACTGGTTCACCATTTTAGAAAGCGTTAAAAAAACAAATCGCCTTGTAATTGTAGAAGAGCAATGGCCTTTTGCTTCTGTATCTTCTGAAATTACTTACCGCATACAAAAAGAAGGATTCGATTACCTGGATGCTCCCATCCGACGTATTACTTCTGCAGATGCCCCAATGCATTATGCTCCTAACCTAGTAGCACTATATTTACCCGACATTCCTCGTACTGTTAAGCTGGTTAAAGAAGTGATGTATTTAAAGAAGTAATTTTTTTAACCGGGCATTTTAATACAATCGGCTTCATTGGCGTCGCACTCTTGTACAATATAGCATTGCTCATCCCCTTCAGTTTGTGCTATATAAGAAACTTGTACCAGCATAATTATTTACTCCTAAATTAGCAGTTCAAAAAATAGTATGCCTAAATTAAAGATTGCACTTGCCTTATTTGCTTTAATGTTCTTTCAAACTGCCTGGTCACAACAATCAGTTCCGTTTACCAAAGAAAAGAAAAAAGAAATGTGCGAAAGGGTAAAAGCTGCCGCCCAGCATGCCTGGGAAGGTTATAAACAATATGCCTGGGCTGCCGATGATTTAAGACCGCTTACAAAGCAGCCAAGAACCTGGTATAAAAAATCTATGCTGATGACGCCGGTGGATGCGTTTGATACTTTCACCTTATTGGGGTTAACACAGGAAGCGAAAGAAGCCAGGATGCTTATTTTATCAAAACTTAGTTTTGAGGTGGACAATAATGTGCAGGTTTTTGAAATAACCATCAGGCTGCTGGCAGGCTTACTCACTGCTTACGAACTGGATGGCGATAAAAAATTCTTAACCCTTGCCGAAGATTTGGGTAAAAGGCTGATGCCTGCTTTTAATACGCCAACAGGAATGCCTTACCGCTATGTTCATTTGCAAACCGGTGCAATCATGGACAGTATTAACAACCCTGCCGAAATTGGAACACTGATGATGGAGTTTGGAAAACTATCCAAACTTACCGGCAATAAAAACTATTACAATGTTGCCAAAAAAGCAATCATGGAAGTTTATAACCGCAGAAGTGTTATTGGGTTGGTTGGCGAACAAATTGATGTAACCAACGGCAAATGGAAAAGCACACAAAGTCATATCAGCGGCTATATTGATTCTTATTATGAGTATCTGTACAAGAGTTGGCTGCTTTTTAAGGACAAAGATTTTAAAACTGCTTTTGACGTACACAACGAAGCAATTAAAAAATATTTGATTGATAAAACAGACCACGGATGGTTTTTGCGCCATGTGGATATGAATACCGGGATAGAATCTGCCACTATGTACGGCGCACTCGATGCTTTTTATGCAGGGCTTTGTGCTTTTGCCGGCGATGTAAACACCGGCGCATGGATTCAAAAAGCTAATTACTATATGTGGACTAAGTTCAACATCGAACCCGAAGAGTTTAATTATAAAACTGATTCTGTAACCAGTGCTTATTATATTTTACGCCCCGAAAATTTAGAAAGCTGTTTTTACATGTACCGCCTTACCCATAGCGATCAGTATTTATGGGAGGGAAGTAAAATGGTAGATGACATTCTGGTTCATTGCGAAAATGAAGTGGGCTTTGCATCGCTGAAAAATGTAAAGACCTATGAAAAACATAATTCAATGGAAAGTTTCTTTTTTGGCGAAACATTGAAGTATGCCTATTTAATTTTTGCTCCCGAATCTGCACTGGATTTTAAAAAAGTTGTTTTAACTACAGAAGCACATCCGTTTAAGATAGAAAAGAAGTTATGATGATAAAAGGAGTTGATGATTTTAAAAATGTTTTCTTCATTGGAGTGGCAGGTGTGGGCATGAGCGCCATTGCTCAATACCTTGCCGGCATTGGCAAACATGTGAGCGGCAGCGACCGCTATTTCAAAGAAGGAGAATACAATGAAACAAAAACAAAATTAGAAGCTGAAGGCATCAAATGTTTTTTGCAAAATGGCGAAGGCATCACAGCGGAAACAGATTTAGTAGTGGTATCAACTGCCATTGAAGATACTGTTCCGGAAGTGCAAAAGTCTAAGTTACTGAACATTCCTATTTTAAAACGCAGCGAAGTGCTTGCATTGATTGCTGCCAGCAAAAAAACAATTGCAGTGGGCGGCACATCGGGCAAAAGCACCACCAGCGCCATGCTCTTTGATATTTTACAACATGCCGGCATGCAGCCCAGCATTATCAGCGGCGCAGGCCTGGTGAGTTTAATTGAACAGGGAAAAATTGGCAATGCTAAAGTGGGAAAAGGAGAGTGGCTGGTGATAGAAGCTGATGAAAGTGATGGATCCATTGTTCAATATCATCCGCAGGTGGGTTTGTTATTGAACATTGATAAAGACCACCAGGAAATTGATGAGCTGATGCATATCTTCGGCGTATTCAAACAAAACACTACGCAGCTTTTTGTGGTAAACCAAAGCAATTCTTTAGCAAAGCAATTATCTGTAAATACCGAAAACGATTTTGCAGCAGATATTAATGCAGATGCCGGTTACAAAGCTGCTGCCTTCATGCAAAACGGGCTTACAATTTCTTTCAACATCAATGGCGTTGATTTTAGTTTAAATACTGTAGGCAAATTAAATATGGAAAATGCGTTGGCTGCCACAGCGGTTGCCAATCAGTTAGGAGTTGATATAAAAACCTGCGCTGCTGCATTGCAGCATTACAAAGGTATTTACCGCCGCCACCAGGTGCTGGGAAACAAAAACGGCGTTTGGGTAATTGATGATTATGCACACAATCCTGTTAAATGTGCCAAAAGTATTGAAGCCTGCCAACCCATTGCAGATAAAGTAGTGGCATGGTTTCAGCCGCATGGTTATGGCCCCACAAGATTTTTACGCAATGATTTTGTAAAAGAAATTGCGGCAGCCCTGAGGCCGCAGGATGAAATTTGGATGAGTGAAATTTTTTATGCCGGAGGAACTGCTGTTAAAGATATTTCAGCCAATGATTTAATCAACGATTTAAAAGTGCTTGACAAAAATGCATTTTTTGTAGCAGACAGGAAAGATTTTTTAGAAACTGCAAGGCCGCATTTTACGGAGAATACTGTATTATTATTGATGGGAGCAAGAGATCCATCATTGGAACATTTTGGAAAAGAAGTTTGGGAGAAGCTATAAGTGATAATAGATTTACTACCGCAGAGACGGGGAGCCGCAGAGTAATATTCTCAACGTCTCTGTGCCTCCTCGGTAAAAAAAACAATAAATGAATACCCTCATCATCAATATTCAACAGCTCATTGGTACAAGAGAAGAAACAACACTTCTCCGTGGCGCTGCACTGGCAAACCTTCCTTCAATAGAAAATGCTTTTATCTTAATTGAAGACGGTATCATTGCTGAATACGGCGCTATGTACGAACTGGAAATAAAAGTGCCGCAACTTCCCAAAGATATTATTGATGCCGAAGGTCAATTCATTTTACCAGCCTGGTGCGACAGCCACACACACCTTGTTTTTGCAAAAAGCAGGGAGGAAGAATTTATTGATAAGATAAAAGGAATGAGCTATGCAGATATAGCTGCCAAAGGTGGCGGCATATTAAACTCTGCAAGAAAACTGAATGAAACAACCGAAGACGAACTCTTCAACAGCGCATGGAAACGCCTGGAAGAAGTTAGTAAACTTGGAACAGGAGCAATTGAAATTAAAAGTGGCTACGGACTTACTGTGGAAGGCGAATTAAAAATGCTCAGGGTAATAAAAAGGTTAAAAGAAAAATCCAGCCTCAGCATCAAAGCAACTTTTCTTGGCGCACATACTTATCCGCAGGATTATAAAGAACATCACCAGGAATACATTGACCTTATCATTAACGGAATGCTGCCAGCAATTGCAAATGAAAAGCTGGCCGATTATATTGACTGCTTTTGCGAAACAGGTTTCTTTTCTCCGCAGGAAATGGAAACCATCTGTAAGGCAGGCATGAGTTATGGATTAAAACCAAAGCTGCATGTAAACCAGTTAAACTCGATTGGTGGGATTGAAGCAGGTTTAGAATTAAATGCAGTTTCATTGGACCATCTTGAAACGCTTACTGAAAATGAGATACAATTATTAGCAGGGTCATACTTTAAAGCAGAGAATAATGATTCTAAAAGCTCTGCAAAGCCTCCCCATCGGGGGGAGGTTTGGAGGGGGCTGCTTTGTACCTTGTTACCAACTGCAGCCTTCTTCTTACGCATGAACTTCCAGCCTGCAGGAAAATTAATAGATAATAATTGCGCCATCGCCCTTGCATCAGATTACAACCCCGGCTCATCACCAAGCGGCAATATGAATTTTGTAATTGCATTAAGCTGCATTCAAATGAAAATGCTTCCCGAAGAAGCCATCAATGCTGCCACCATCAATGGTGCTTATGCAATGGAACTTGAAAAAGAACTTGGCAGCATTACCATTGGCAAAAAAGCAAACCTCATTTTTACCAAACCCATTCCTTCCATTGCATACATGCCTTATTCATTTGGAAATAATTTGATTGATAAGGTGATGATAAACGGAGAGATTGTCTGAACGGGGATTTAGAAAGATTAAAATGATTTACTGGATTATTAAATGCTAATCCTTTTAATCCTGCTAATCAACCCAAATCCACGTTCAGACAAATATCTTAAACCGCTTATAACAATACTCACTCAACTTCTCCCTGTCATCCGTGTGTGCAATATCAATCAGCAGTTTTGCCCGCTGCCGCAAATTTCTTCCAAACAAATATGCTACGCCATATTCTGTTACAACGTAATGAACATGACCACGGGTTGTTACTACACCGGCGCCTTCTTTTAAATAGGGAACAATTCTGGGCACACCCTTTTTTGTTCTGCTGGTTAAAGCAATGATGGGTTTGCCACCGGCACTCAGTGCAGCGCCTCTCATAAAATCCATTTGCCCGCCAATGCCGCTGTATTGTATGTCGCCAATACTGTCGGCACAAACCTGCCCGGTTAAATCCACTTCAATAGCGCTGTTGATGGCAACTACTTTTGGATTGCGGCGAATTACATGTGGGTCGTTTACATAATCAATATCTAAAAAAGCAAAAGAAGGGTTGTCATTTACATAGTCATACAATTTCCTGCTGCCCATTGCAAACGATGTGACATTTTTATTGGGGTGAATGTTTTTGTTTTTATTATTGATCACATCCATTTCAATCAGGTCAATAATTCCATCACTCAGCATCTCTGTGTGAACACCCAGGTTTTTATGATTGTTTAAATACCGTAGCACTGCATCGGGGATGGTTCCAATACCCATTTGCAAAGTGCTGCCATCATCAATTAAATCAGCAATGTTTTTACCGATGATCATTTCTGTTTCACCAATTTTATGACTGTAGCTTTCTTCGGGCAGGTCGGCTTTATGAAAGACCATTTTTGTAAACCTGTCTGTATGTATCATACCATCGCCATGCGTACGTGGCATCAGCGGATTCACCAATGCAATCACCTGCTTAGAACTGTCCACTGCAGCACGGGCAATATCTACCGACACACCCAGCGAACAATAACCATGTAAGTCGGGTGGGGAAACCTGCACAATGGCAGTATCCAGTTCCAGAATCTTATTCTTAAACAAATCAGGAATATCACTCAGAAACACCGGGATAAAATCTGCCCTGCCTTCGGCCACGGCCTGCCTGATGGGTGCAGATACAAACAGGGAATTGATATGAAAAGAATTCTGGTACTGTGGTTTATCTATTTCTATATCTCCTTTCAAAGTTATTGAAACCAGTTCCACGTCTTTAAGGCGGTGGCTTTCTTTTGCAAGTTCATGCAGCAAAAATGTGGGTGTGCAAATGCTGCCATGCACAAAAACCCTTGTGCCGCTCTGGATAATAGATAATGCTTCTTTTGCCGTAACATAATTATAAGGATGAATCATCTGTTGTTTTATTGATTGCTGCAAAAATCATTTATTTCAAAAATGTACCAGCCAATTTTCGTCATGTGCAAGTATGATTCTTATAGCTAAACCACAAAGACACAAAAACACGAAATACCATTAAGTTTTTTTCTTTATTCTCCTTTGTGCCTTAATACCATTGTGTTTATCTTCGCTTCAATTCAGCTTCGCAATAAAAAAATTGCTGGCATTACTAAGAGTAAAGGCAGAATGCTGAAATTACAGTAGTACAAAAGTTTAACATAGCTGCTTCCGGCAAAAAGGCTGTATTTTTTTGCCGGGCTCCTTTTTTGGTTCTTTTTTGGAGAAGCAAAAAAGAACAATCAAAAACGAAAAATATAAAACGATGGCTCAACAACTTATCGAATGTGTCCCCAACTTCTCAGAAGGCAACGACCTCCACATCATCAAACAAATAACAGATGAAATTGAAAAGGTAGAAGGCGTACGTTTACTTAATGTTGACCCCGGCAAAGCCACCAACCGCACTGTTGTAACCATGGTAGGCGAACCAGCCAAAGTGGTGGAAGCCGCATTCAATGCCATAAAAAAAGCCTGCGCTTTAATTGACATGAGCAAACACAAAGGCGAACATCCAAGAATGGGCGCCACAGATGTTTGTCCGCTCATTCCCATTGCAAACATCAGCATGGAAGAAACCGCAGCCTTTGCACAGCAACTGGCAAAAAGGGTAGGAGAAGAATTAAACATCCCCGTTTATCTCTACGAAGAAGCACAGCCCAACAAAGAACGCAGCAACCTCTCCATCATCAGAGCCGGCGAATACGAAGGCTTCTTCAAAAAAATAAAAGAACCAAAATGGAAACCCGATTTTGGCCCTGCGGAGTTTGATTCCGCCAGAGGCGGGACCGTCATTGGCGCAAGAGATTTTTTGGTGGCGTATAATATAAATCTAAATACCACTTCCACCAGGCGGGCCAATGCAATTGCTTTTGATGTAAGAGAAGCAGGAAGAAACATTGAAAAAGATGGAAAGAAAATAAATATGCCCGGCAGCCTTAAATATGTAAAAGCTATCGGCTGGTATATCGAAGAATATGGCATTGCACAAATCTCTATCAACCTTACCAACATCAACAAAACACCCGTGCACATCGCCTTTGATGAATGTTGCAAAAAAGCCGATGCCCGTGGCATAAGGGTAACAGGCAGTGAACTTGTAGGCCTTATACCATTGCAGGCAATGACCGATGCCGGCAAATATTTTCTTCAAAAACAACAACGCAGCATTGGTGTAAGCGATAAAGAACTCATAAAAATTGCCATCAAATCAATGGGGCTTGATGAACTCGGCACTTTTAAACCCGAAGAAAGAATCATTGAATACATGCTTGCCAATAAAGCCGAAAGCAAACTTGTAAGCATGACGCTAACAGATTTTGCAGACGAAACAGCCAGCGAAAGTCCTGCACCCGGCGGCGGTTCCATTGCTGCATACATTGGTGCATTGGGTACATCATTGGCAACCATGGTAGCCAATCTTTCTTCACACAAAAAAGGATGGGACCACCGCTGGCAGGAATTTAGCACATGGGCCGAAAAAGGACAGCAGCACAAAAACGAATTGATAAAACTGGTAGATGCCGACACTGCCGCCTTTAATAAAATAATGGAAGCCTTTGCATTGCCAAAGGCAACCGATGAAGAAAAAAACAACCGCACACAAGCCATACAGGCCGCTACTAAATACGCCATCGAAATACCTTTTAAAGTAATGCAAACTGCCGCCGCCAGTATGGATGTTGTAAAAGCAATGGCCGAAACGGGCAACCCTAACTCGGTATCCGATGCAGGTGTAGGCGCCCTTTGCGTACGAAGCGCTGTAATGGGTGCTTTTATGAATGTGCGTATCAATGCCGCCGGCTACAACGATAAGGCTTATGTAACCGACATCATTGCCAAAGGCACGGCTTTGCAAAACCAAACCATTGCAATGGAGACAGAGATTTTAAAAGTAGTGAATGAGAAGATTGGGGTGTAGTGCTGGGGTCAGACCGCTTCAGGCGGTCAGACCCCCCTGAAACGGAAGAAATGAACAATTTTTGTTCTTGTCATTTCGAACGCAGTGAGAAATCTATATTACCAGCATTTGTTTTTCATAGCATCAGTCTTGTGTCGCTCACTTGTACGGCATACCATTGGGCAACTTTTATCGTAGCGGAGATTGTGGAGGAGTGGTTCGTAAGGATACGAATCAGGGCAAGGCTTTAACGGTGTCAGACCGCTTCAGGCGGTCAGACACCTGAAATGTAGGAAATGAGCAATTTTTGTTCTTGTCATTTCGAACGCAGTGAGAAATCTATGTTACCAGCTTTTAGTTTTTCATGGCATCATCGTTGTGTCACTCACTTGTACGGCATACCATTGGGCAACTTTTATTGAAGCGGAGAGGTGGTTCGTGAGAACACGTAGGTAAAGCGAAACAACGGCAACAGGTGTTGAAAGGTGAAAAAATCTACTTTTTTAACCTTAAATAAGTAACTGGTAATCCAAATGAGATGGCTATTTTATTCATAGTTGCAAAACCTACTCTGTACACAGTCCCCCTTTCACCTATATTTTCTAAAGGTTCTCCCTTAAGTTCCATGCCTCCAAACTTGGCATTTAAAATACCTTTTAGTGTTAAAGTAGAATCAGTCTTTTTAATTATAAAACTAACCTCACCTAACATACCCTGTGGATTATAGTTTGTTGAAATAAATGATGTATCTGTACTGGAAGGTATATAACCTTCATCAAACAATACATTCTTTAATTGATTATAACTAACAAATCCATGAACGATAATTGTATTGTCACGTTTATTTTGTGCTAATGAAAAATTAACTAAGCAAGTAAAAAAAAAGGTTAAGAAACGTATCGGTTTCATTTCGAATCAGGTTATTTATTAAAGTTAAACAAATATATGAGCCATAAATTCATTATTTTTTCACCCCGGTTCGTGGTACACTAAACGGAAGAAATGCAAACTGTTTCTTAGCCGCTGCTTGTGTTCTCTCGAAGCCCACCGCTGCCGATGTTTAGTATGCAGTGCAGGCAACTGGCGCAAGTGTACCAATTTATCCGCCGTCGGCATGACATTACGGTAAACTCCATAGACCAACATTTCACTCCTCCGGAGTTCTCTACCCCAGCATTTCAAATTCTTCTATTAACATAAAGCTCCTATGGAGCAGCAAATGCAGATAATAAAATCCCGTAGGCCCGCCTGAACGGAACGGGCAGGGATGAAATGTTCGAAAAAAAAAATTACGGTTTACCCAAAGCCCTGTAAGAGCGGCATGTTGCTTAGCGGTTGGTTTTCCACCTGTAGCCCACCGCCACAAATGTTTGGTATGCAGTGCTGTCAAAAAGCGTAAGTGTACCAACACCCAAATTCATTATCTTAGCAATCGTAACCTAACTATCACTGCATTCAATTAACTACTATGAACATTTACATTTCAAATTTAAGTTTCACTGTTGGCGATGAGGACTTAAAAAATTTATTTGCAGAATATGGCACTGTAAATTCTGCAAAAGTTATCACCGATAAATTATCAGGGCGCAGCAGGGGTTTTGGTTTTGTTGAGATGGCAGATGCTGAAGCTGCTGAAAAAGCTGTGAAAGCACTTGATGGCAGAAATATTGATGGCCGTCCGGTTGTAGTAAATCCGGCCAAGCCCAGGGAGTGATGCAGCGATAGCTATACATAGCCGCCGATATTGGTATGCGGCACAGGAAAGCAGCGTAAGTGTATCAATATCTCTGTAAACTCAACAATCCAGCAAAAGACCCCGGCAAACCTTCAAAACCCTCCGGCAACTTTTCACTTTAGCCGTAATTAATATACCACGCTGTTTTTTGTGTAACCCCAAATCCCTTGCAAGCTGTAAACTCCATATCCCATTTTTATACCCTGTCAGGACATGCAAAGAAGCCATCCAAGTTCAGAGGGGTATTTCGGAAGTTTCGAAGATTACCCAACTGCTTTACATATTTTATTTATTGGATGGGTTAATACAATACTTAGCTAAAAGGTAACCCACCAATTTTTTTAGCCCTGCTCATTTGTCATGGTATGGGCTTCCCCTAACCGAATAATTTTCGGCGGTCAGGGTGGGGGAGATTTGCGAACTTTTTGGGAGTCGGCTTGTGTGAAGTTGTATGTAGTAGCCCCGTTTTTTTGAAAATTTTGTACTAAACTGCTTAGATAAATTGTTTAGATTAGTTTAAATTTATTAAAACCATAGTCGATAATTTCCAATAATTCCGCTTATGGCAAGCCAGCAAATATGGTTTTGGCAATCGCGCCCTCCGCGCCACCATCGATATGTTCGGCGTAAAATGGCTCCTCTCCCGCCAATGCCGCTATCAAATCAAACCGGAAAAAGTGCCGCAGAGCCCAACGCCGCCCCGCTGAAAAGAATCGCCGTGGGAAGACTCCCCGGAAAAGGCGCGGTGCTGATAACGGCCTCCCCCAGCATGATCATG
>JANNAM010000246.1:0-3050 GCA_031384415.1 Bacteroidota bacterium | reverse complement strand
TTACTGGCAAGCTCCTTGCTGGTTTTGCTTTGCTTATCTTTTTTAGCATGTGGGTCATAAGGATTGGTTTTATCATCTACAACCGTTTTTACTTCAATATTTGCTTTTGCTTTGGTAACAATTTCTTCAACAGCAGCTTTCTTTTCCTCCTCATCATCGCCACCAAACCCAAAAAATCCTTTTATACTTTTCCACGCATCTTTAAACCAGTCAATTAAATCAGTGAATTTTTTCTTTACCCAGTTCCATAAATCAACCATTGCCTGTTTAAAGCCGGGGAAAACTTTCTCAACAACATCAATCAAAAATTTAAATGGACTATGTTCCCACACCCACGCAGCAAATCTTTTAATAGCTCCCCAAATTTCATCCCACCAATATATCAATGCACCCACAGCAGCAATAGCGGCAGCAATTCCTAAAACAATTAACCCTATCGGGTTTGCATACATAGCGGCATTTAAGCCCCACTGTGCGGCTGTAGCTGCTATAAGGCTACCAATGTAAGAGCCAACGGCCACCACCGCATTAAAACCCATTACAGCACCCTGCCTTATAACACTTACAATACCCATTCCCAGTGTTTTTATAAATCCCCAAACTGCACCCGATGCCCTGCCAATTGCAGCCCCAAATTTTGTATCTGAAATTGTACTTACCGCACTCATAGCCATTCCAAAATTTGCCGTCATGCTTAAGGCACCACCGGCAATTTTAATAAATGGTAAAAAGCCTTCGGTGGCATTAAATAAACTAATGCCCCAATCTTTCATTTGTGCATTTGCACGGGCCATCTTTTCTTTAAAGCTGCCCATTTTTATATCGGCCATTTCTGTGGCCGTGTTTGTGCCTTTTGTTGCTTTTGTAAGCCTGTCCATCTCTTTAGTACCCTGCACCATTGCAATTGCTGCCGCCACATTTTCTTTACCAAAAATTGCCGTCATGGCACTGGTATCATGCATCAAAGGCTTAAGCAATGCAAGCCTTTGGCTCATTGTTTTATTTTTATCGGCCAGTGCAACAGAACTTACACCGTACTGGTCTAAAGCCGCCGCCGCTAATTTTGGCATCCGGCTTCCCTGTCCAATTTCGGCCAGCACGTTTCTGATAGCTACGCCACCTTCTGCACCTTTTTTACCAGCCTTATCTAAAACCTGTATTGCACTGTTTAATTCGCCAAATGATACATTGGCTGTTTTTGCCATCAAACCACTTTGCTCCAATGCCATTTTTATTTGTGGCAATTCTGCACTTCCTTCTTTTGCAGCGGCACTCATAATATTCATCATGTCGGCCATCTCCTTACTTGCCTGCATGGGGTCTGTTAAACTCACGCCGTATTGATTCATGGCCGTGGTTAAAATGGTTGTTGCTCCTGCAACATCGCCACCTAATTGTTTTGAAAGGATTGCTGAATTTTTGCCCATTGCTTCCAGTGCCACTGAATTTTTCCCAATTTCAGGACTAAGCTGGCTTAATATTAATTTGTAACTTTCTACGCCTGCACTGGCATCCAATCCAAATGTTTTAGCGGTAGCCCTGGCACTGTCTCCAATCTTTTTTAATTGGTCATCTGTAACGCCGGTAATAGCCTGCAAATCCTTCATCTGGTCGTTGAAGTCTATACCAGGCTGCACAGCCGCATTAAAATCTGCAGCAATTCCGCTAACTGCACTTTTGATGTTATTAAAAGCAAATGCAGCACCTCCAATTTTGCTGATAGCAGCGGTTAAACCGTTTACCTTAGTGGTAGCACCGGTAAGGCCGCTGGCAATACCATCAAGGGCCGAACCACTGCCACCGGTATTAACTTTAATATCAAATTGAACTCCACTCATAGTTTAAAAAAAGAGCCGCCTTTTATTCGTCAAAGGCGGCTTACTTGGTTCTCAGTTATTGGATTCTTTTTCTTCGTTGCGTATTATTTCTAAGTAAGCAATTGCATCTGCCCATTGTTTATTTGTGAGGCTTTCGGGGTCAAGTCCGTGGTAATGATAACGCAGCATGTGATTCCAGTACAGCGTAGTACCCTGCCGAGCATTAGAACGACTATCTTCTAAAGCTCTGTCAATTCCCCCTCTACTTTCTTTATCACAGTTTTAAGATGTTCGCTAAACCCAAAGAAATATTTATTGACAGTTAAAATTTCTTCATCGCCTCCCAGGAAAACCGCTTTGGCTAAAATTGCATTGCTCTCAATTGGCTTGCTGCTTCCTACAGAGTTGGCCGCTTCAATTTCTTTACGTTCAGGACTTCTGAAATAAGCCACTTTGCCATCGGCTGTTTTGTAACAAAAAACGGCTTCAAATTCTTCTTTCCATTTGGCAATTACTTCTGGTGTAACCTCCCCTGGTAATACTTTTTTACTCATAACTGGTGATTTTATTTATTGGTGATTAATTAAGAAACATTATACATTATATCCATCGCTAAGAATGGGCCTTTCATTACCATATCAGAATCGCCTTGCTTAAATGCTTTTGGCTGTTTGGTAAATTCGGCTCCTATAATTCTGTCTTTAACAATGTCAGTTCCTTTTAAATAGTGAACCTGAATATCAAAAGCTAAATCAGTAATCTTCGCATTTGGATTTGTTTTTTGAGCCTCCCTTATCATGGCCTCCATTTCACTTTGTCCAAGTGAAAGGCTGCCCACAGGTTTTTCATTACCGCCCTGGATGCCACGCACTTTTTTGCCACGGCCATAGATTTGCTTTTTATCCTCCTCAACATCATAATCAATTTCTAAAAGCCTTTCAATGGGCCTGCCCATTACGGTTACAGTTAAATCTTTCCAGGCGAACTCTGTGCTATTAAATGACATAAAAAATATTTTAGTTTTTAAATACTGATTCTTTAAATGCTTACCGCATAACCTATCTTAACATCAATCTGTTTTGCCTGGCCTTTGCGAACGATGGTTATTGAAGCATCAATTTTATCGTTAACAATATCACTGGCAGGGTTGATGCTGCATTTAATGCCGCTGATCTCTTTTTTCTTAATGCTGGTTACGGCCATCATTTGTTTGCGGATGGCATTTTCTACATC
>JANNAM010000212.1:0-6558 GCA_031384415.1 Bacteroidota bacterium | reverse complement strand
TGTGTTGCTGCTGTTGCAGCCAAATGTCCACCGGCTGAAAAGCCCATGATGCCAATTTTTGCAGGATTTAATCCCCAGGCAACAGCTTGTTTCCTCACTGTGCGTATTGCTTCCTGTGCATCCTGCAATGGCCCCATTGTTTTATCAATCATGATAGAATCGTTTGGCAGCCTGTATTT
Source organism: Bacteroidota bacterium (assembly GCA_031384415.1). GTDB lineage: Bacteria > Bacteroidota > Bacteroidia > Chitinophagales > Chitinophagaceae > Ferruginibacter. The sequence goes on along the minus strand of JANNAM010000212.1, from coordinate 6,379 downwards.
TAAAACGAACCCTGTTATTCCAATTTCATTCAATGCCTTTGCCACATCTTCTCCTTCATGATCAATTGACAATCTTGTATAGCCACCACCCGGGCAAATAATTACTGAAGTCCCATTCAGTTTTGCGGGCGAATATTTTTTTAGCGTTGGGTTAATAACTGAAGAAATACGAATACCTCCATTAGCAAGCACAATGGTTCTTTCCTTTACCATTGATTGTATAGAACCGGGAACAGCACCGGGGTATAAATTCATTTCGGTAACAGTTTGTGCCAATACAGCATTTGAAAAAAAGATGAATACTAAATATAAAATTTTAATTCGCATTTTTTTATAATGAAAGATTATTCTTTTGGTTTTTCATAAATATCAACTTCTATAATACTCAATGTCCCTCTTGCATTTTTATCATCACGGGCAACGCCATCATCTAATTTTTTGCCCGATACTTCCAGCATGGTATTACCGGCAGCATCCTTTGAAAGTGTAGCCAGCTCAATTCTAACTTTTTTCCCTTTTTGCGGTTTGCAGATAGCAGTAAAATAACCAAGTGTGCGTTGTGTTGTATCTGCAAATGCTTCGTTGCCATCAACTGTAATACGCAGGGGGTAAACACGTGAACGGAAGTTATTTAATTTAATGCCCACTTCGCTTATCAATGCTTCTCTTTCCAGTTCATATTCTATCCAGGCGGTTGCAATTTTACCATCGTTGTGCCAGTCGCTTAGTTCATTATCATCAAAGCTGGCAAAAGTACTGTCGGCATTGGCTCCGGCTGTTGCTTTTATAATATCAACTGAAACACGGGATACTTTATAAGATGCCGTTAAAGGTGTAGGGCCACGTTGCAACTGAGATGGTAATCCTGTGGAAGGTAATACTTTGGTCAAGCCATTATCAGCTGCAAATAGTTTTGTTATTAAGGTTGAAGTAGCTCCTTTTAGCCCATCAGCATTGGCTTTTACAACAATGGTTCCCGGCGATGTTGTTGATCTGATCAATACCCTGTTCACACCATTCTCAACCGGTAAACTTTTTGCAAGAATATAATTATCCTTACCCATCGCCATGCCACCACGCCATTCGGCCGGGCCTTCTAAACTAAAGTTGATCATGTTTAAAGCTGTGGGGCATCGGTTACCTTTTGCATCAATCACTTCCACTTCAACAATACTTACATCGTGTCCATCGGCTAAAAAATCTGTTGGCCTTTTAATATTTGTTAAGCGAAGTGCAACCGGTTCTCCAACTGTATTTATTTGTGCAGTACATACTTGTTTTCCTTTTTCATTATACCCAATTGCTGAAATATTCCCTGCTTCCCATGCTATATTTTTAAAAGTAAAAAGAAAGCCATCGCTTTTTTCGCCAAAGCCCAACGATTTATTATTTATTGTAAGTTCTACTTTATCGGTGGTGGAAATTACATAGATATCTTTTTTTACGCCAGCCGCATAATTCCAGTGGCCTATAATATGAATGTGTTGCTTCTCCGGTACCACCCATCCATCCCACATTACCTGGTTGGCATAAAAATTTTGTTTCTTTAATCTTAGTGCATCTACTTCGCCGCTGCGGCGGTAATTCTCTTCTCCCCTATGGTGTGTATTGGTTTCAGAAAACACAATATTAACGCCACCGGCACTAACCCGTTTGCCGGTGCCCGGCCTTTCTTTCCAGAATTCGTTCCAGCGTTTTACATTTTCAACTGCATGGCTTTCCATATTGCGGTTGTATGGCGCAGCATTTTGTCCGTTGTGCAAAGGCCCGTCTCCATCTTTGTGAAATGGTGCTGTATAATCATCCCAATATTTTCTTGAGCCCTCATCTCTTGAATATTCCATAGCCCACATGGGTATATGAGCACTCTTATTTGTATAAAGCATTTCGCCGCCGTACTCAGCCACTTTACTGTCCAACATTTCACGACTGCCGATTGCCCTTCCTCCATTTGCATCATATTGATCACGGATGTTTTTCATTTCCTGCATATGCACATCGCTGATGGATTCGTTACCGCACTCGTAAAAAATAATGCTGGGATTATTGCGGTTGTAAATGATGGCATCACGCATGACTGCCTTGCGTTGTTGCCATTGTGTGCCTGCCGCATCTTTTTCTGCATCGCCTGCCTGCATGGCCTGCATTAAGCCAACACGGTCGCAGCTTTCAATATCCTGTTTCCAGGGTGTAATATGCATCCAGCGCACCAGGTTACCACCGCTTTCCACCATCAGTCCGTTGCTGTAATCGCTCATCCATGGCGGAACCGAAAGGCCAATAGCCGGCCATTCATTTGAAGTTCGCTGAGCATAGCCATGCACCATGATAACACGGTCATTAAGATAAATCATCCCGTCTTTAAAAGCCGTTTTACGAAAACCGGTTTTTGTTATCACTTCATCAACAACCTTATCATTAATGCTTAAAATGGTTTTTACATTATATAAATACCCATAACCCCAACTCCAGAAATTTACATTATTTACCAGCGAAGAGGTTGTAATGGTTTTGGTTTCATTTGGCAACAAAGTTGTTTTTTGCCCGGTGAAAGTTGTTACCGGTTTATCATATAAATCTGTAATTACAACCTGGTAGTTTACCTGCTGTGATTGTGTGGTTTCATTTTTTATTTGTGATTGGGCATGTATGATGGCAGATTTATTTTTTATGTTGATACTGTTGTTATCGGCATAAACATAAACACCGGTTGTACCCAGATTTGAAAACAACGGAAGTGTTTGATATACTTTTCCGGTAAGATGCAGAAAAACATTCTTTGCAATACCGCCATAGTTGGCATTAAAATTCTTATCCTCCCACTGATATTTTTGATTGGTAGCTTTTTCCCTGTAATTCCAGTTATTATCAATTCTTACAGCAATTATATTTTCTGCGTCGCTAAAATTCACAAGCTCTGTAATATCAAAACCAAAAGCCATCACACCATTTTCGTGCAGCCCAACATATTTTCCGTTTACATAAAATTCGCCGGCCTGGCGTATACCTTCAAACTCAATAAAAACTTTTTGGTCTTTGCTGCTTACAGGAAGCCTGAAATGCTTTCGGTACCAGGCAATGCCTGTTGTAAGATTGGCAATATCTTTTTTAAAAGCATCATCTTCGTTCCAGGCATAAGGCAGGGTTATATTTTTCCAGGCAGCATCATTGTAGTTTATTTGAGATGCAGTGCTGTCATCGCCAACAAACACTTTCCAGCCGGGATTAAAATTATATTTTACACGTTGCTGTGCAAACAAAAAATTGGAAAGAAATAAAAAGCCTATCAGCAGGCTTTTCGCCTGAATATTTTTTTTCATTATTTTTTCAGTTTATACACTTCAGATCCGGCCAGTAAAAAACAACCGAGACCAAAATCTTCAAAATCAGGCTCCCTGTCGTAAGTAACCGGTTGCGATTCTTTTGGTTCTTTACCGGTGCCTTGTACATATCCGAGGAAACCATTTTCATGAACACTTTCTTTTGCCAGTGCGTTCCAGGCTTTAATTACAACAGGTAAATATTTTTTCTTATCAAGGTGTCCGTTGTTGATTCCCCAGGCCATCCCATAAACAAAAAGCGATGTACCGGTTAATTCCTTGCCGCCAAAGTTTGTAGAGTCGTGCAGACTTACGTTCCAGTAACCATCTGCACGTTGCACTTTAGCCAGGGCATTCATCATACTTTTATAATCGGCCAGGTATTCATTTCTATGTGTTTCATTTTTTGGCAAGATGCTTAGCACCCTTACCAAAGCCGCCACCACCCAGCCATTGCCACGGCTCCAGTAACAGTCTTCGCCGTTGGGTTCTTTGTATGGAGGATCAAAATCTTTATCTCTCCACCACAAACCTTCGGCAGCATTAAACAAACCATTATCGCCGTGTTTGTATTTTGTGTAAGCATACATTTCATACATGCGGTGAAAATAATTGGTATCATTATAAACAACGCCCAGCTTTGTAAACACAGGCATCGCCATTTGAATAGCATCAACCCAATTCCAGTCATCAATTTTATTGGTCAGCATCATTTTATCTATTGATGCTTTGATGCTGTCGATACGTTCTTGCTTTTTATCAATCAAATACAAATCAATATAGGTTTGTCCGCAGGCCTGGTTATCGCCATTGCGGGTCTTTGTTCCGTCCCTTAAATTCCATTTGTGTTTGGTGCTCCAGTCAACCGCATAATCATAATATGCCTGTTTATTGTCAATGCTGTACAATGCCATCAGGCCTTCAAAATAAACAGCCCTTGTCCAGATATGGCTTGGCCAGGTACGGTTTCTTGATGGCACAAAAATATCTTTTCCGGCATCGGGCCATTTATCCATAAAATATTTATTGGCGAGTGTTACGGTACTAAGTACCTCTTTTTTGGCAGGCAATTTTTGAGCTACCGAACAGCCAGATAAAGAAGAAATACAAAGGATAAGAGTTATAATCTTTAATTTATTCATAAACAGTAAAATTCAATTTTTACTAATAGAAATTATTTCAGCAAATATTTTTTAAGCCTGCATTGTTTAAGATTTTTTATTTCATTGCTTACTACCCTGGCATTTAATAAGGCACCATCTTTATTGGTATGTGTATGTTCATTTGGGAAAAATGGTTTTACTTTTTCAGGCCCCATGGCATCATAAGCATCAGCAGTTAAACTATTGAGGTCGATAAAAAATGCGCCGGTGGATTCCGCTGTTTGCTTTGCCCACAATCCATAACCAGTTCCACTATATCTTATCACTTTACCATCCTTCCAGTCGTTACGTGGAATGGGCGAACAGATAATTGCAGTGGCTCCTTTTGTTTTTGCATCGCTTACAAACTTTGATAAATACCAGCCGTAGGTATGCACTACCTCCTGCTGTTTGGTAATGGGGTTGTAAATTTCTTTTGCAGAATCGCCAACGCCTTTGATGGTGCCTCTTGCCCTGGCAGTATCATCCAGCGGACTGCTGTCGTTATGGCCAAACTGCATAATTACATAATCGCCTTTTTGTATTTTGTTCAATACTTTATCCCATAAACCTTTGGTTAAAAATGTGCGGCTGCTGGTACCGCCCAGTGCATCGTTTTCAATCTTAATTTTTGAGGTATCAAAAAAGGGTGCAATTAAATCGCCCCAGCCCCACATATTTCCACCACCATCACCTTTGCCGTTTTTAACGGTGCTGTCGCCGATGATAAAAAATGTCGGCTTTCTTTCATCTTTTTTAAAAATGATAAAGGAAGAAAACAATACAGCAGTAATTATTAAAAGGAAATTTCTTTTTTTATGTACAAACATGTTTTAATTTTTTTGCAGTAAATAATTATTCAATCCCAAAGTCTTTAAAAGCCTGATGCCTTCAGCTACAGATGCTGCATTAACCGTTGCGCCTGCTTCGTTGGTATGTGTATGATCGCCAGGGAAAAATTCTTTTACTTTATCCGGGCCCATCACATCATATTTATCAGCCGTTATTGCATTCAGGTCTATAAAACCAACGCCTTCCTGTTCCGCTACTTCCTTCGCCCATTTTCCAAAATCCTTATCTGCTCTTTGCACTTTACCATCTCTGAATTCGTTTCTTGGAATCATGGAAGCGATAACCGGAATTGCGCCTTTTGATTTAGCTTCTCTAACAAATTTTCGCAGGTACCAACCATAAGTATGTACAATTTCTTTGGTACTGTCGGGCCAGATGAGTTCTACTGTTTCTTCGCCGATTCCTCTTAATACGCCACGCCTGCCAGCCTTGCTGGTATCAGGTTTGCTGCCCTCATTGTGGCCAAACTGCATGATGAGGTAATCGCCTTTTTTTATGGTGCTCAATACTTTATCCCATCTTCCTTCTTTAATAAACGTTCTGGTGCTACGGCCTGCCATGGCCTGGTTTGAAATGCTGAGTTGCGTGGTATCAAAAAAGTCAGCGATCTTTTCGCCCCAGCCACATTGTGGCCTGTTGGTATTTCTTACTGTAGAATCGCCGATGATATACAGGGTTGGCTTTTCTGAAAAGATAAAAGAAGAAAGCAGCAGCAAACTTATTACTGCTGCGAAAATTGTCTTTAGCTTAAATATTTTCTGTATTTTTTTCATCCTTAATTTTTTATGTTGATACTAATACTGCTGCTTTTTAATTCATTCGCAGCAGCAGATACTTTAATAGTTCCTGTATTTGCATTGGCTTTAATGATGGCGATGCATTTTCCTTTATAAGCCCACCTTTCTTTACTTAAATAAGAATCGGAATTGGCAAGATCGGCATTATCAACTGCGGCGATAAAACCTGCGCCTTCTGCAGTAAATTTTATTTTATTGGTTGCATTTAAGCATTGATAAATCTACCATTGAGAATAGTTGGGATGATGTGGTGTATGTTACAGCAACC
>JANNAM010000208.1:0-3763 GCA_031384415.1 Bacteroidota bacterium | reverse complement strand
GCCGCCATTTACCGAAATAAAACTGGTGAGGTGCATTGCAGGTGCCGTGTATGATGTGATTGTGGATTTAAGAAAAGATTCCCCTACTTTTTTGCAATGGTTTGGTACAGAGTTGTCTGCCGGTAATAAAAAAATGTTTTTTATACCAGAAGGTTTTGCTCATGGTTTCCAGACATTAACCGATGAGTGCGAACTGATTTATCATCACACTCAATTTTATAAACCCGGAGTAGAAGGCGGAATAAAATATAATGACACTGAAGTGAATATTAGCTGGCCATTACCAACAACAATAATTTCAGAACGGGATAAGATGCATCCGGTACTTGACAAAAATTTTAAAGGAATTTAATTATGCAATGCAGATTTTGTAAAACTGAACTTGACAAAGTTTTTATTGACTTGGTGAATTCGCCGGCTTCCAATTCATTCTTAACTAAAGAACAATTGAATGAACCGGAAGTTTTTTTTCCATTAAAGGTATATGCCTGTCATAACTGTTTTTTGGTGCAGGTGGATGAATATAAAAAAAGTGATGCAATTTTCGACAGTAATTATGCTTACTTCTCTTCTTACAGCACAAGCTGGCTGAAGCATGCAAGTGATTATGCAGATAAAATGACTGAGCGGTTTGGTTTCAATGAAGAATCGCAGGTGATTGAGGTAGCAAGCAATGACGGGTATTTGCTGCAATATTTTTTGCAAAAAGGTATTAAAGTAATGGGCATTGAACCAACAGCCAATACCGCAGAAGTAGCTATGGCCAAAGGTATTAAGACTGTTATAGAATTTTTTAGTGCAGAACTGGCAGACCGGTTTAGAAACCACTGGGATGTAAAAGCAAATTTATTATTGGGCAATAATGTACTGGCTCATGTGCCCGACATTGTAGATTTTGTTGCTGGGATGAAAATAATTCTTTCCGAAGATGGTGTTATTACAATGGAATTTCCGCACCTGATGCAGCTTGTAGATAACTACCAGTTTGATACCATTTACCATGAACATTTTTCTTACCTGTCATTTTACACGGTAAAGCAAATCTTCGAATCGCAGGGGCTTGAGATGTTTGATGTGGAAGAACTGCCTACGCATGGCGGCTCTTTACGTATTTATGCAAAACATCAGGATGATAGCAGCAAAGCTGTTTCAGAAAATGTAAAAATATTAATTGCTAAAGAAATTGCTAAGGGCTTAAATGGCCTTGCGTATTATGAAAATTTTCAGCAGAAAGCATTAACAGTAAAATTAGATTTAACTGAATTTCTTATCAACCAAAAACGGGCAGGCAAAAAAGTTGCAGCATATGGCGCCGCAGCCAAGGGTAATACATTGCTTAATTACTGTGGTATAAAAAATGACCTTATTGATTTTGTTGTGGATGCCAATCCGCATAAGCAAAATAAATATTTGCCCGGCAGCCATATTCCTGTTTTTAATGAGGAGTATCTGAAAAATGCCAGGCCAGATTTTGTAATCATTCTTCCCTGGAATTTAAAAACAGAAATAACAGAACAGCTTTCTTATATAAAAGAGTGGGGAGGAAAATTTGTGATACCAATTCCTTCGTTACAGATAATTTAGGCAGCCATGAAAAAAATACTGGTAACAGGCGCCACAGGGTTTATAGGTAATTATATAATTGGCGAATTGCTCAAAAAGAATTGTTCAATAATCGCAACTTCTTCCAATATTCAAACAGCTGAAGCATCATCTTGGTTTTCGCAGGTAAAGTATATTCCATTTAATTTAAAAGAATTTAAGAGCGAAATTAATTACTTCGATTTTTTTGACAAACCTGATGCCCTCATTCACCTTGCATGGGAAGGATTGCCTAATTATAAGTCAGATTTTCATGTAACAGAAAACCTGCCCCGGCATTTTAAGTTTTTGCAAAATCTTGTTGAAAATGGTCTCGCAGATGTTACCATCACCGGAACCTGTTTTGAATACGGTATGCAGGAAGGCTGTCTTTCTGAAGATCTGCCTGTGTTTCCTGGCAATCCTTATGCAATAGCAAAAGATAATTTGCGTAAACTATTGGAGCAATTGCAGGAACAAAAAACTTTTAATTTAAAATGGGTGCGGTTATTTTATATGTATGGTGAAGGACAAAATGAAAATTCATTACTGGTTCAATTGAATAAAGCTTTAAAAAACGGAGATGAAGTTTTTAATATGAGTGGCGGCGAGCAGGTAAGAGATTATTTACCAGTGGAGAAAGTTGCTGAATACATTGTGAGAATAGCGTCTCAAAATAAAGTAACGGGGGTTATAAATTGCTCTAGCGGAAAAGGAATTACCGTGAAACAATTAGTAGAAGATTACCTGGAACAAAATGGAGCATCAATTAAATTGAATTTAGGCTATTATCCTTATCCCGATTATGAACCCATGCATTTTTGGGGAGATAACCGGAAATTAAACTTATTGCAATAATTTCGCAGCCAGTAACAGCACACAATTAATATTTCAAAATATGCATATTCGCAAAAGAACAAGCTGCCGTGTTTGTGGATCGGCTTCACTAACACCAGTTATAGATTTAGGGCCACAGTATTTGCAGGGTTCTTTTGTAAAGCCCGGTAAAGAAATGCCTTCTCAGCGAAAAATTAATTGTTCATTGGTAAGGTGCAACCCCCAGATTGATGAAAATGCCTGCGGATTACTGCAAATGGAACATAGTGTACCGCCTGAAATTTTGTACGCTGCTTACTGGTACCGCAGCGGCACCAATGCCACCATGCGAAACCATTTAAAAGATATTGTAGATACAACTTTGGCTTTACTTAATAAAGACAATTGCAATGTGCTGGATATTGGATGCAACGATGGAACATTGTTAAATTACTATCCCGGCAACTTTGATAAATATGGCTGCGACCCCAGCGATGTTGCCCAGGAAGTAAAAGGAGCTAAAGTTGTTCAGGATATTTTTCCCTCTGCTGAACTGAGCAATGTAATCGGGAATAAAAAAATGGATGTCATTACATCTATTGCTATGTTTTATGACCTTGAAAACCCGGTTGATTTTGTGAGAAATATCAAACATTTTCTTTCGGCCGAAGGTATTTGGGTTTTTGAAATGAGTTATATGCCCCACATGCTCGAACTGGATAGCTACGATACCATTTGCCATGAACATTTAGAATTTTACAGTCTTGCAGTATTGGAAAAAATTGCTGCAATGGCTGAAATGAAAATATTTAAAATTGCATTTAACGATATTAATGGTGGCAGCATCCGATGTTATGCAACACATAAAGAAAGCAGCTTGTACTATAACAAAGAGAATCACAAGCTGATGAATGATATAAGGCAAAAAGAGTTTGATTTGGAATTAGACACTGATAAACCTTATGTAGCTTTTCAGTACAGGATTGAAAAGGTAAAAAATGAACTGCATGATTTACTGGTAAAACTGAAAAAGGAAGGGAAGAAAGTTCATGTGTATGGAGCATCTACAAAGGGAAATACCATTTTGCAGTGGTGTGATATAAACAATATGCTGGTAGAATTTGCAGCAGAGCGCAATCCTGATAAATATGGTGCTTTTACACTTGGCACCAATATCCCAATTATTAGTGAAGCAGAGAGCAGGGCTATGAACCCGGATTATTATCTTGTTTTGCCCTGGCATTTTAAAGCCGAGTTTCTGGAAAGGGAAAAAGACGCTTTAGAAAAAGGAACTGGTTTTATTTTTCCGATACCTAAAATTGAAATTTATAAAAAATGAACTGGCACCGGGTAAAGGGAAAAATTT
>JANNAM010000190.1:0-3357 GCA_031384415.1 Bacteroidota bacterium | reverse complement strand
ATTTGCAGCCGGCGAGTTGCGGATATTTGCCGCACTTACCCTTTCAATGGTAACAGGCGATATAAGTATCTTTTGGGGAACCCGGTTGGCCGAAACCACCACTTCCTGGCCAAGTGAATTGGAAACTTTAAATTCAACCTGCACAGGAGAAGTAGCATTGCTAACAGTTATTTCCTGCAATTCGTAGCCTACTGAAGAAATAATTAATGTAACAGGTAACTTTTTAACTGAAAGCCGGAAATTTCCTTTATCATCTGTAAAAGTGCCTTCCGAACCGCCTTTTACTGTAATTGAAACAGCGCCTGCTCCCTCCTGGGTTGCACTGTTCCGGACGTTTCCACTGATTGTTGTTGTTTGTGCAAATGCTGCAATCGTTAAAAAATTTGCAAGCAGAAACATAACAAGGTAACTTGTAAGTTTTCTCATATCATCGTTTTTGGGTTTGAAATATCAGGCAAAATAAGCATTGTATCTTTTTTTTGGAAATTTTATTTCCAACCACCTGTTGAAATCTAATTAATATCAATCAATTGGTTTTACATCAGATGAAACTACATTAGCACTATGGCAAATTTTCAGCTTCCACGGCAAAGCAATTTTTACAAAGGAAAGGTAAGAGATGTTTACAGCATTGCAGAAAATATTTTGGTAATGGTTGCCAGCAACCGTATTTCTGCCTTTGATGTAATCCTGCCCCGGCCAATCCCTTTTAAAGGACAGGTTTTAACGCAAATTGCTGCATATATGCTGCATGCCACGAAAGATATTTGCCCTAACTGGCTGCTTGGCACACCTGCACCAAATGTAAGCATCGGAAAAAGATGTGAACCCTTTAAAATTGAAATGGTAGTTCGGGGCAACCTTACCGGGCATGCATGGAGAACTTACAGTGCAGGCCAAAGAATTTTATGCGGCGCTGCCATGCCCGATGGAATGAAAGAAAATGACTTTTTTCCGGCTCCTGTAATTACACCCAGCACCAAAGCTGCCGAAGGACATGATGAAGATATTAGCCCCGGCCAAATTATTGCGGCAGGCCTGGCAACTGAAGCAGAATGGAAAAGTTTATCTGATTATGCTTTGCAATTATTTGAAAGAGGAAAACAAATTGCTGCAAAGCAGGGTTTGATTTTAGTAGATACAAAATATGAGTTTGGAAAAATTGGCGATGATATTTACCTGATGGATGAAATTCATACACCCGATTCATCCCGGTATTTTTATGCAGATGGCTTTGAAGAAAGACAAGCCAAAGGCGAAAGGCAAAAACAACTGAGCAAAGAATTTGTAAGGGAATGGCTGATTGAAAATAATTTTATGGGCAAAGAAGGGCAAACCGTTCCTGCTATGAGCGATGAATGGGTGGAAACAATTTCGAAAAGATATATTGAACTGTACGAAAAAGTAATCGGACAAAAATTTATTCCGGAAGAACTGAGCGATGAAGAAACTGAAAAAAGAATACTGGAAGAACTCAGTAAGATTGTTTCTTACTAATTTAAACGCTTTATTATTTAACTGCCATTCTTTGCGCTGCTTCAATACACCAAAGCAGTTCATTCACAAAACCCAAAGCTCTTTTTTCAACTCCTGCTTTGTCGGCCGGGTTTCCTTTTTCATCAAAAGTTTCCTGCACTTTAGGTACAGGAAACATTGCAGGAACCGTCCACGCCCTTATTTTCCAAAGCGAAAACTGCAGAGAAGTAATTACCTGTGTGCCTCCAAAAATTCCATCTGATACTGTTGAAACAGCAACCGGCTTGCGGTGCCATTCATCATACAAAAGATCTACAACATTTTTTAATGCAGCAGGATAACCACCGTTGTATTCAGGCGTAACAATCAGTACACCAGCAGCAGTTTTTATTTTTTCTGCAAATTCAAGGGTTTTTGCCAAAGGATTTTTTTGAAGCCGCAGGCGCTCATCAAAAACTGGAAACTGGTATTCATTCAAATCCAGGATTTCGGCAGTAGCTAAATTATTTTCCTCTATAAATTTTTTAAAAAACAAAGCTACCCGGTGGCTGTTGCGGCTGATGCGTACGCTGGAGGAGATGATTGCTATGTGGGGCATGATGTTTTTATTTATTTACAATATCAAAGCTAACTGAAAATAGTACAATTACTGCCGACAATATTATTTTGCAAATTGAATTATATTCTTGAGTGTTTATGTTAACTTTAGTTGGCAACAATCTTATTTCAAAGGCAAATTTTACTTGGATGCTCTTTAAATCATTTTTGATTACTGCTTATTTTATCAGTTTATTTTACAAACAAACCAATGCACAGGATTGTACTGTGTCTATATCATCCCTCTCGGGTAAATATGAAGGCGAATGCAAAAAAGGAAAAGCGGACGGCATGGGCAAAGCAACAGGAGAAGATTATTATGATGGCAAGTTTAAATCGGGTTATCCCGATGGCAGGGGAAAATATGTTTGGAAAAATGGCAACTGGTACGACGGTGAATGGTCAAAAGGGTTAAAAAACGGAACCGGCACTATGGAGTATAAACTTTTTAAAGCCGACAGCAGTTTTAAAGACAGTACGGTAACCGGCTTCTGGAAAAAAGATAAATACATTGGGCTTTATGAGAAACCTTATACCCTGGTTAAAAAAACGGTGCATATTACTGATGTAGCCTGCCAGCGAATGAATGATACCAGGAACCAGGTAGAACTTTTTTTAAACAGCGAAACAGGTAACCTGAACACTTCTTTCGGCGGTGGCCAGGTTGCCAGGCCCGAAATAACAGACATACAGATTGTAACCGGCACTTACATGAGAAAAACTGTAAATGATAATTATGGTAAAAAGATTGGCTACCTGTTTGAAGAAGTTACTTTCCCATTCAGGGCAATTTACAGCATCAATTATGGAAAGGATATGTTTGAGCTGGATATTTCCGAAGCCGGCAAATGGACGGTGGAAGTAAGGACTTCTTATTGATTGTTATTTTTTGCAGCATTCATTTCATCAAGTCTTGGCCGCAGTCTTTTTTTACTTTTGTTGAAAATCATCATGCCTTTATCAATTCCTTTTCGCAATTCCTTTTGCTGTTCTTCAGGCATATTGTAAATGGTTTGGCATTCGGTGCTGCAGCAGCCATCATATTTAACTGCACATGCCTGGCATTGAATAAACAATGAATGGCAGCCGTCGTTTTTGCAGTTGGTATGTGTGTCGGCTGGCTGGCCGCACTGGTGGCATTTGGCAATGATGTCTTGCGTAATCCGCTCCCCAAGCCTGTCATCAAACACAAAGTTTTTACCAATGAATTTACTTTCTAAATTATTCTCTTTTGCTTCTCTTGCATAATTAATAATGCCGCCTTCCAGGTGAAATACATTGTTA
>JANNAM010000110.1:0-26116 GCA_031384415.1 Bacteroidota bacterium | reverse complement strand
AGTGCATCAGCAGCAAACAATTGCAACCGTAGCAACTGCTTTTCTTCTGTCGAAAGTTTTTTTGCAGCAGAAAGCAATGTCTTAAAAGATGCTGATTGTGCTGGTATTTTTATCGTGCCGGACATAGTTTGTATTTGTATTGTAAATATACATTTTTTCAGAAACTACTTAACTACATTCATCTAACTGCCAATTGGTACTTCACCAACCCATATATAAAATTTACTGGCAACTTAATTATTATTCACTGTACTGTAATTTCATGCCTAAACACTGCTATAGCCATGTCAACCTTGTATGAACCTTGTGTCTCAGCCCGGTTTCCACCCCCTACATTCCAAATAATAAAACAGCTTCCGTGAAACCCCACTTCATAAAAAATGCCACCACTTAGTACAGCCTCTCTTCCAACCGCAATTTATGCACCGCCAAACCATCTCACTACAATCCATCGCTATACCTACCTTATAGCTAAGCCGTACCTACGTCATACCTAAGCCATCAGAGGCTATTAAAAACCGCATTATGTTAAGTAGCAGCCAAAGCCTGTAATCAAATAGCAACTTCCCCTTACTCCCTACTGAAGCCCTATTGAAGCCCTGTCAACCTTGTATCAACCCCCATCCGCTCCCCTGCTAACAGGCAGTTTTATTTACCCCGCTATTTATGTAACTTGGCAGTCAATTGCAGCAGCATGAATGTAAAGGCTTTCAAATACCTCAGTCCTTTGTCGCTTTACCTGGCGGCCATTCTTGCATTTACATTAAAAGGCATTTTTACATGGACGCCGCTTATATATGCATGGTTTCTTTTGCCGCTGCTTGAACTGTTTATAAAACCAAATAACAAAAACCTTAGCGCCGCCGAAGAAGAAATGGCAAAGAATGACAGCGTATATGATTATATGCTTTATGCCATTGTGCTGATGCAGTTTGTGGCGCTGTATGTTTTTTTAAGCACTATTAAACAAACGGGATTGCAATGGTGGGAAATTACTGGCAGGGTTTGGACAATGGGTTTGCTCTGCGGCACATTTGGCATTAACGTGGGCCACGAACTTGGCCACAGGGCAAATAAATTTGAACAGTTTTTAGCCAAAGCATTGCTGATGACATCACTGTACCAGCATTTTTTTATTGAACACAATAAAGGCCATCATAAAAATGTGGCCACACCGCTTGACCCCAGCAGTGCCCGGTACAATGAACCTATTTATGCTTTTTATTTCCGTACCGTTATTTTTTCTTACATCTCTGCCTGGAAGATTGCCAATGATGAAATGAAGAAAAAAGATTTGCCCGTTTTAAACTGGCGCAATGAAATGCTGCAGGCACATATTGTTCAACTCTTATTTGTTGCCATAATATTTTTTGTATTTGGCTGGCTGGTTACATTGTATTTTTTAGCTGCTGCATTAATAGGTATAGCATTGCTTGAAACGGTAAACTACATTGAGCATTATGGCCTTCAGCGAAATGAAACTACAGCAGGAAAATATGAACGGGCAATGCCCGAACATAGCTGGAACAGCAACCATCCGCTTGGCAGAATGATGTTGTTTGAACTGAGCCGCCACAGCGACCATCATTATCTTGCCAGCAGAAAATATCAGGTGCTGCAGCATCACAAAGATGCACCGCAACTGCCAACAGGTTATCCCGGCAGCATGATGCTGGCATTAGTGCCGCCGGCATGGTTTTATGTAATGAACCGGAAAATTAAAAAGTTACAAACAGAAAAGACAGCATAAATATGCTGCCCATTCATTTTAAATTTACAAATCATTTATTGTGTTAATTGATGCATGCAGCACCAAAATATTTGTGCAGCACTTCTGGTAATTGTATTCCTGCATCAGTTTGATTATTCTCCAGCAGGCAGGCAACAATTCTTGGCAGTGCCAGAGAAGAGCCGTTTAAAGAATGAAGTAATTGTGTTTTATTGTGCTCGTCCCTGAAACGTATTTTCATCCTGTTGGTCTGAAAGGTTTCAAAATTACTCACACTGCTGCACTCCAGCCATTTTTGCTGAGCAGCACTGTACACTTCAAAATCGAAAGTAAGCGCCGATGTAAAACCCATATCGCCGCCACAAAGCCGCAGTATGCGGTAAGGCAGCTGCAGTTGCTGCAATAATTTTTCTACATGGTTTACCATTTCATCCAGCACTGCATAACTTTTATCGGGGTGCACTAACTGAATGATTTCAACCTTATCAAACTGGTGAACCCTGTTAAGGCCACGAACATCGCTTCCAAAACTTCCGGCTTCTCTTCTAAAGCAGGGAGTATAAGCCGTCATCTTCACGGGCAGCTCATTTTCCTTTACAATCTCGTCTCTGTAAATATTGGTAACAGGCACTTCGGCTGTTGGTATCAGGTAAAACCCATCAGCAGTCACATGATACATCTGCCCTTCTTTATCGGGCAACTGGCCGGTGCCATAAGCAGTGGCTTCATTCACCATGTGCGGCGGCAGATACTCTGTGTAGCCTGCTGCAGTGTTATAATCAAGGAAGTATTGTATCAGTGCCCTTTGCAGTTTTGCTCCCTTGCCTTTATACAAAGGAAAACCGCTGCCGGTTAGTTTTGCACCCGTTTCAAAGTCAACCAAATCATATTGCTTTATCAAATCCCAGTGGGGCACTGCATTTGCAGGAAGCGTAGGTTTTGTTCCCCCTTCCCTCACCACTTCATTCTCTTCGGGTGTTTTTCCTTTGGGTACAGATGAATGAGGAAGGTTGGGCAGCTTTATGATGTGATCATGCAAATTTTTTTCTGCTTCGGTCAGTTGCTGGTTAAAATTTTGCAGAGCAGTTTTATGCAATGAAACATCCTGTTTTTTATTTTCGGCAGCTTCTTTCTGGCCCTTGCCCATCAGCATACCAATTTCTTTGCTGGCTGCATTAATAGAAGCCTGCAGTACTTCTGCTTCTGTTTTTAATTTGCGAACCTGCTCATCTGTTTCAATAATTTTATCAATTAATGATACTTCTGCAAAGTTCCTTACAGCCAGTCTTTCTTTTACCAATTCAGCATTCTGTCTTATATAATTTATCTGGAGCATTCCGGGTATACTTTTTTTTAATCAATTTTTTATCTCTTCAATTTGTTCAATCGGTTCCATTACTTCCTGAACGTTGTAAGCAGTAATTACACTGATGGTTTTATAGGTTTTTGAAACCGGGCTATACACTTTTATATCGTTGTATTTAAATCCGGCCGGTTTTCCAATATTCCTTTTGGGATTTGCAATCAATTCATCATCGCCATCAAATTTCTGCAGCCAATAAAGTTTTTTTGTTTTACCGTTTTCATTAATTGTATAAAAGCTTATATCGGCAGCAGAATAGCTTATTACTTTTCCATAAATTGATTTTACTTCGGCCGGTTTAGTGACAATATTGTTTTCGGATGGAATGGTTTTATTTTTAGAAGCCGCTTTTTTGTCCATCGCTTCCATTACCAAATCGGGATTGTTCATAATTATATCCTGAAATGCTTTGCAGCCTAAGCCCATTGTAAACCCAATTTTTTCACCGATGCCCCTTAATTTTTCCTGGTTCATCATAAAATCATCGCCATAAATTTCGGTTAGTTCATCTGTATGTTTTTGAAAAGTGCCAATAAACATCATGCCCAGTTTCATCTGAAAGTTGCCGGCCGTAAAATCGGCTGCATCTTTTTTACCTATATCCACACACACTTCATCACCCATTATTTTCATTAAAGAATCTTCCGTCATTTTTTGCTGGGTGCCGGCTATTTGGCCGCAGGCAAATACAATAAGGGTGCATACTATTTTTTTCATCCATAAAATTTTAAGGCTGCAAATTACTTAATTTAAAGTATCGCCACGTTATTAGTAACTTTGCCTGTGCAACATGCAATAGAAGATATCACTATCCGCTGGCTGAAGCTGCGTATTAAACTAAAAGAAAAGTTTGGCATTAAGCCCGACATGGACGGCGTGTTGCTACTTATTGGCGTGCAGGAACTGGGCAGCGGCCCACAGGTTTTTACCAAAGAACAAAAACAGGATTTGATGCATATTGCAGTATGTACCATACTTTCGGCAAGTGGTTATTATGCCCTGGAAGGACAGGATGAAGAAGGCTGGCCGCATTTTAAACAACTGAAAGCCCTGCCTGAATACAATATGATTGAGCAGGAAAATTTTTTAAAAGACCATGTATTATTATATTTTCAGAACCAACAATTTATTGATTAAAAAAGTAAACCAATATGAACAAAATGAAATTCGTAATTGCATCCCTTGTATTTTTATTAATGGCATTTGCCGCAAATGCACAGGTTAAAAAACCAGTGGTAAAGAAAACAACAACAACAAAGCGGGCCCCTGCAAAAAAAACAGCAGTGAAACCAAAAACATCCGTAACCAAACCTGCGGTTGTAAAACCAGTAGCCGGCACAAGAATTAAAATAACAACCGACAGCGGCATAATTGTGGTAAGATTGTACGACAAAACAGCCAAACACCGTGACAACTTTGCCAAATTAGCCGGCGAGCATTTTTACGACAGCCTTATTTTTCACCGGGTAATAAATGGCTTTATGATACAGGGCGGCGACCCAGAAAGCAAACATGCACATGCTGGCATAATGCTGGGAGGAAGCGATATTGGCTACACCATTCCTGCAGAATTCGATACCACACTCTATCATAAAAAAGGAGCTTTGGCTGCTGCAAGAACCAACAACCCCGAAAAGGCCAGCAGCGGCTGCCAGTTTTATATTGTGCAGGGAAAAAAATATACCGATGCCGAATTGAATAGTATAGAAATGCAGACAGGCCGCAAGTATTCTATGATTCAGCGGATGATGTATAAAACTGTTGGCGGCACACCTTTCCTCGACTGGAATTACACCGTTTTTGGCGAAGTGGAAAGCGGGCTGGAAGTAATTGATAAAATTGCATCGGTGCCAACAGCCCCGGGCGACAGGCCATTGGGGGATGTAAGAATGAAAATGGAATTGGTGAAATAGTTTAGGGGTTTAGCACTTAAAGGTTTTGTAACTGAAAAACTTTATTTTGCACCCGAATTAATTAATAAATATTTTAACTGACACAAAATGAATTTTCCTGATAACCTGCGTTATACAAAAGACCACGAATGGATTGCTTTAGATGGCAACACAGCCACCATTGGCATTACCGATTTTGCCCAAAAGGAACTGGGAGACATTGTTTATATAGATATCAGTGGCAAAGGTAAAGCACTGATAGCCGAAGAAATCTTTGGCACTGTGGAAGCAGTGAAAACTGTAAGCGATTTATTTTTGCCGGTGCCAGGCACCATTACAGAAACAAACCCTGCATTGGATGCTCAACCCGAACTGGTAAATAGCGATCCTTATGGCCAGGGCTGGATGGTGAAAATGACAGTAGATAACCCGGCCGATGTGGAAGCGCTGATGAGTGCTGAAGCTTATGGAGCACTGGTGGGATAAGAGCCGCCTCTATCTCCCCCGAAGGGGAGGAATTAGAGAAGATTGATGGAGAAGAATTAAAAAATGAAAAGTATTCCTTTTAAAAAATTTATTCCAGGCATTGCCTGGTTTTTTATTGTGCTGGTATTGATTTGCCTGCCCGGTGATGACTTACCAGAAGCGGAGAACTGGTTTAAACTAATAAAAGGCGACAAACTTATTCATGTGGGGGTATTTGCGATGCTGGCTTTTTTGTTTATGTATCCTTTTGCAAAATCTTTGCTTGACAAAAAAGAAAAGCGGCAGTATTTTTTAAGAATTGCCATTGCAGGCATTGTATGGGGCATTACAACCGAGCTGATTCAAAAATATTTTGTACCAGGCCGCAGTTTTGATTTGATGGACTGGGCCGCAGACAGTGCCGGGGTTTTACTGGCTTTGCTGTTTTGCAGAAAGGTTTACCTGAAATGATTATCTACTTTTCGCTTCGGAAAAAGCTAAATAATGATATGCAGTACAAGTGAGTGACACAACCGGAGCCAAATAGCAGCCCTGCTGCTTGTTCCATAAAATTATTACCCTTAAATTTGTGTTATGACCAATGTAGCCAATATGGAGTACAATAGTGCCAGGACACATTTAATCATGAAAGAATATGGAAGACATATTCAGAAAATGGTTGAGTACCTGCTGTCTATTGAAGATAAAGAAGAACGGCAGCGTAATGCGTATGCAGTGATTGAACTGATGGGGTTTTTAAATCCGCATTTAAAAAATGTGGAAGATTTCCGTCACAAATTGTGGGATCATCTTTTTCTTATCAGCGATTTTAAATTAGATGTGGAAAGTCCCTACCCCATTCCTACCAGGGAAACTTTAAAGGCAAGACCGGAGCGTTTGCGTTATCCAAAGCGCTATCCCAAATTTAATCACCTGGGTAAAAATATTGAAATTGTAATTGACAAAGCACTGAAAGAAGAAAACCCCGACAAAAAGCAGGGCTTTGCAAATGCAGTGGCTTATTACATGAAATTAACCTACAGCAACTGGCATAAAGAACTGGTGCATGATGAAAATATCCAGAGCGAATTATCGAATATGACAAATGGCGAACTGGAATTTAACAACCGCCCGTTTGTAAAACACCGCACCGACAACCGCAGCGAAGATGATTATGGCAGCGGAAGAACAAATAATTACCGCAAAAATTTTGGTGGAAGAGATAACCGTGGTGGCGCAAGAGATAACCGTGGCGGCGGCGGAGGAGGAAGAGATAACAGAGGTGGTGGTGGCGGAGGAAGAGACAACAGGAATAATAACAACAGGAATTTTAAGAAGCGTTATTAATGATACCACGGATTAAAACCAATTACACTAATTAAGAAATAATTACCTGGTGCTTTTAAACATCAGGTTTTTTTTATTTTCGCATGCCTTAATCCGTGTAATCTGTATTAATTAGTGTAATGAATAAAATAATCAGGCATGCAATCATTTGAAGTAAGAGGCGGAAAAAAACTGAGCGGAGAAATTACACCGCAGGGTGCAAAGAACGAAGCACTACAGGTGATATCGGCAGTATTGCTTACGGCAGAAAAAATTACTATCAATAATATTCCCGACATCATTGACGTGAACCTGCTGATAGAACTACTGGGCGAAATGAAAGTGAAGATTGAAAGAATTGACCGCAACACCTGCAGCTTTGTAGCCGATGATGTGGATGTGGAATACCTGCACAGCGAAGCCTATCATAAAAAAAGCGGAAAACTAAGAGGCTCTGTGATGCTGGCCGGGCCAATGCTGGCAAGATTTAAACAGGCATTCATTCCAAAACCCGGCGGCGACAAAATTGGCCGCAGAAGATTAGATACCCATATTATTGGTTTCGAAAAATTAGGTGCTTCTTTTTCTTATAACGAAGATGGTTTTTTTCATTTGAAGGCAGATGAACTGAAAGGAACTACCATGATGCTGGATGAACCAAGCGTTACCGGCACAGCAAATATTATTATGGCGGCTGTGATGGCTAAGGGAACAACCACCATTTACAACGCCGCCTGCGAACCTTATATTCAGCAATTGTGCAAAATGCTGAACAGCATGCGCGCAAAAATTAAAGGCATCGGCAGCAATCTTTTAATTATTGAAGGAACCGATGCATTGGGAGGAACAACACATACGATGCTGCCAGATATGATTGAAGTTGGAAGTTTTATCGGCCTTGCAGCAATGACCCAAAGCGACATCACCATAAAAAATGCAGGCATCGAACACCTGGGCGTTATTCCCGAAAAATTTCGGCAACTGGGCATACAGATGAATTTCAATGGTGATGATATTCATATACCATCGCAGGAAAAATATGAAATACAAAAGTACATGGATGGTGGCGTGCTTACCATTTATGATCATCCGTGGCCGGGTTTTACACCCGATTTGCTGAGTATTGTTTTGGTAACAGCTATACAGGCAAATGGCAGTGTGCTCATTCACCAGAAAATGTTTGAAAGCCGTTTGTTTTTTGTAGATAAACTGATTGACATGGGGGCACAAATAATTTTATGCGATCCTCACCGGGCTGTTGTAATTGGTTTGGAACGGGAACAAAACCTGCGTGGCATTACCATGAGCAGCCCCGACATAAGAGCTGGTGTAGCGCTGCTGATTGCAGCATTAAGTGCAAAGGGCAAAAGTGTTATCCAGAATATTGAACAGATAGACAGAGGCTATCAAAATATAGATGAAAGGCTGAGGAATTTGGGGGCGGATATAAAACGCATCAATTAAACCTTTGAAAGTGGTTATCACAAAAAATATTTTATTCTTCTTTATCACCATTGCTATTTTTATTTCCTGCAATACCAATAAAACACAAGCTCTTCTTTGCAAAAAATGGGATTGTGTGCAGGTAGAAAATCTGGAACCGCTGAATGCTAAAATTCAGTCTGCAAAAGATTCGGTTGTAGCGGTAAAAATGGAAGCGGCCTTAAAAAATCTGCAATGGGTTTTTAAAAAGAATGGCGAATATGAATGTAATACCGGCAGCATTATTACAGCACACGGCACTTATAGCCTTACGCCCAATAACAAAAGTATCCTTTGCACCAGCAGCAGCCAGAACACAGTGGCCATGTATGATATTCTGCAATTAACCGAAGATGAACTGGTGCTGAAAGCCCTGATGGAAAATGTAAACATCACCATGCACTTTAGGGCAAGTTATATGGGTAATTAATTTTTTCTTCCTTTTCTTTGCAAATGGCTTTATCCAACAAAATCATCATCATCACCGCCCCTTCAGGTGCCGGCAAAACTTCTATCACCCGGCATTTGATGCAACGTTTTCCTCAACTGGCTTTTTCTGTTTCGGCAGCTACCAGGCAGGCAAGGGGAACAGAAAAAAACGGTGTGGACTATCATTTTATTTCGGTGGATGAATTTCAGCAAAAAATACAGCACAATGAATTTGTAGAATGGGAAATGGTGTATGAAGGAAAGTTTTATGGCACATTAAAATCAGAACTGGAAAAAATATGGGCACAAAACAAAATCCCTGTGTTGGATATTGATGTAAAAGGAGCCATTCATGTGCAGCAGCAATATCCACACACATCGTTAACGCTGTTTATTCAGCCACCCTCAGTAGAAGAATTAAAAAAACGCCTGCAGGGCCGTGGCACCGAATCGGAAGAATCTATTATGGCGAGGGTGAACAAAGCAGCTTATGAAATTTCTTTTAAAGATCATTTTAAAAAAGTGATAGTGAATGATGATTTGGAGAAAGCTTGTGTGGAAGCTGAAGCCATTACTACGGACTTTATTAATTCCCCTTCCACTTAATTTTTTCCTGCTTATTTTTATACCATGGACTGGATGGCACTTATAGCAATAGCATTTTCACTTGTTTTCATTGGCTTCTTCGCAGGTATCGAACTGGCTTTTGTTTCAGCCAACAAATTGTCTATTGAATTAAACAGGAAACAGGGCACTTACACCGGAAAAATCTGGGGCGCTTATTCCGATAAGCCTGCAAGGTTTATTGGCACCACCCTTATTGGGTTCAATATTATCCTGGTGGTGTATGGTTTGCTCTGGAGCAGTTTTATGGATGGCATCTGGAAAAACCATATCGGAAAATTTTACTGGAACATCGAGAATCCTTATCTCCATTTAATTTTTGAAACAATCGTATCCACAGTTGTGCTGCTTTTTTTCGAATTTATTTTCAAGGCATTTTTTAAAGCCCGTAATAACAGCATTTTAAAAAATGGTTTTGTTACATCAGTGGTACAATTTTTTTTCAGCATTTTTTCCGGCATTGCTTCGCTGTTTGTTCACATGGCCGAATGGATTTTAAAATACATCTTTAATGTAAACCTGAAAGAACGAAAGGAAGTATTTACCAAGATTGACCTTGAGCATTTTTTGCAGCAGGCCAATGGAAACGAAGAAGAAGACAATGATGAAATAAACAAAGAGTTGTTTGAAAATGCCCTTTCGCTCAGCGAAGTCAGATTAAGGGAATGCCTGATTCCCCGTAAAGAAATTGAAGGTGTAAACAGCAACACATCTATCGAAGAAGTGAAAAATAAATTTATTCAAACACAACTGAGCAAATTAGTAGTGTATGAAGATAATATTGACAGCATACTGGGTTATGTTCACCAGTTGGATCTGTTTAAAAACCCAGTCACAGTAAAAGAAGTGCTGCTGCCCATTCCCACAGTACCCGAAAGCATGAGTGCGACAGATTTGATGAACATATTCAGCAAAGAAAGAAAAAGCATTGCATGGGTGGTGGATGAATTTGGCGGCACCGCCGGCATTGTTACTATGGAAGATTTGCTGGAAGAAATTTTTGGCGACATCAAAGACGAATACGATACCGAAGATTTTGTGGAGAAACAATTAGCCAACCATGAATTTATTTTCAGCGGCAGGATGGAACTGGATTACATTACCGAAAAATACAAGTTGCCTTTCCCCGGCGAAGACAATGCCGAAACTCTTTCAGGCTATATCATACAAAACAACGAAGGCATCCCCAAACAAAAAGATGATATTATCATTGGTAATTACGAGTTTATCGTTTTAAACGTAAGCGATACAAGGATTGAAACAGTGAAAATGAAAGTGCTGAAATAATTCGCCCTGTCAATTAAAATTATCACAACAATCATTTAATGGTAATTGCTGTAAACATCCGCTCTTTATTACCCGGCATTGCAGATGGCAGCAGCAATTTTATTGTTGGTTGTGTAAGCCGGCTGGCAAAAAAATATCCGCAACACCGGTTCATCTATATTACTGACAGGGCTTATGATGAACAGTTAATTACTTCAAAATATATAACAGCAGTTGTAACCGGGCCGCAGGCAAATAGTCCGCTGCTTTGGCAATACTGGTATAATTATAAATTGCCGGCTGCTTTGCGTAAACACAAAGCAGATGTATTGATAAGTGCAGGAGGTTTTATCTCTTTACGAACCAAAGTGCCGCAATTACTTGTATTAAATGAATTGATTTATTTGCATCAGCCCGAATTATTTGCAAAAAGCCATCTCAGGTTTTATAAAAAGTTTATGCCTGTGTTTTTGCAAAAAGCAAAAAGCATTGTAACCTTATCAGAGTTTGCTAAAACAACTATTACCAGCAATTATAAAATTGAAGCAGATAAAACAAATGTTGTGTATGACGGACCTGATGAAATTTTTAAACCTGTAAGCCTGATAGAAAAAGAATCGGTGAAAGAAAAATACTCCGAAGGCAAAGAATATTTTTTATACAGCGGTTCAATTGGCATCGGCACAAACATGATGAACCTGCTGAAAGCATTTTCATTTTTTAAGAAAAGGCAGAAAAGTAATATGCAGATGCTGATTGCCACAGCCCCTGAAAAAAGTTTTACTGAAAGTTTAAAAACATTTAAGTACCGGGCAGATGTAAAAATATTGATTGGCTTACAAAAAGAAGAACTGGCAATAATTACTGCTGCTGCTTATGCAATGATTTATCCTTCTTTATTCACCGGCTTTGCTTTACCGCTGCCGGAGGCAATGCAATGTGAAGTGCCGGTTATTACAAGCAAAGCAGGCGCATTGCAGGAAATGTGCGGCGATGCAGCCCTGTATGCCGACTCCAATAATTTTGAAGACATTGCCGATAAAATGATGCTGCTTTTTAAAGATGAAACCAAACGAAATGAGTTAATTAAAAAAGGGGAAAAGCAGGTAAAGATTTTTTCTAAAGACAAAGCGGCAGATTTACTTTGGCAATCTGTATTGAAAGCGATTGAGCAATAAAGCTATTATCTTTGCAGCCTTAATTGCAAAGCAGAAAATGAACAAATCATCTATCAACATCGAGATATTATTAGACCCTAACAAAGTGCCCCAGCAAATAAGCTGGACAGCCAGCGACAGCTCAGCAGATATGGCTCAAAAAGCAAAAGCACTCTGCCTGGCTTTTTGGGATGGCGCCGATAAAACGGCCCTTCGCATTGACCTGTGGACAAAAGACATGATGGTGGATGAAATGGCCGACTTTTATTACCAGATGCTGATGACGATGGCCGATACTTTTAAGAGGGCTACACAGCAACAGGAAATGAGTGACGACATGAAAAAATTTGCCAAAGAATTTTTTGACAAGTTCAGGGCAATGCAGATAAAATCAGAACAACAATAAGCAAGCTGCAAGGGAGATAGGTACAAGGGATAAGCAAAATAGTTCGAAATCGTATGCTTCTCCCTTGAAGCTTGTAGCTTGAAGCTTACTTTAATAAACAATTTAAAAAAATACTGACATGGCTTTAGAACAACAAATAATGGCCGAAATGAAAGAGCCCATGAAATCGAAAAACGAAGCTGCTTTGCGTGGCTTAAGGGCTATTAAAGCAGAAATCATTAAAGCAAAAACGGAACCTGGCGCCGGTGGCGAAATTGACGAAGCAACTGAACAAAAGTTTTTGCAAAAGATGATGAAGCAGCGAAGGGATTCGCTGGAAATTTTTGAAAAGCAGGGCCGGGAAGACCTTGCAGTAAAAGAAAGAGAAGAGATTGCAATCATAGAAAAATTTTTACCCAACCAGATGAATGAAGCAGAAATAAAAGAAGCCGTTGCAAAAATTATTGCTGAAACAGGCGCTTCTTCCGCTGCCGACCTGGGGAAGGTAATGGGCGTTGCCAGCAAACAATTAGCCGGCAAAGCTGATGGAAAAACAATCAGTACGATTGTAAAAGAACTTTTGGGAAATTAAACATGCTGATAGATTTTACTTTCGCCATTCTGCTTGTCATCGCCTGCGTAAAAGGTTACCGCAGGGGATTAATAGTTGCTTTGTTTTCCATCATTGCTTTTATAATTGGTTTGGCGGCTGCTTTAAAGTTATCTACACTTGTTGCCGGCTGGTTAAAAGACAGCATCAGCGTATCGGCCCAGTGGCTGCCATTTATTTCTTTTGCAGTGGTGTTTTTTGTGGTGGTGCTGCTGGTTAACTGGGGCGGCAAACTAATCGAAAAAACTTTTCAGGCAGTAATGCTGGGCTGGGCCAACCGCATTGGAGGTATTATTTTATATGTCGCCCTTTACAGCATCATCTTCAGTATCTTTTTATTTTACGCCGAAAAAATTCATTTAATCCAGCCATCAACTTTTCAATCATCGCAAACATGGCCTTTTGTGCAGCCCTGGGGACCAAAAGTAATTGACGGTTTCGGAACTGTCATCCCGATTTTTAAAGACATGTTTGCTGAACTTGAAAATTTCTTTGCAGCGCTTCCTGCTAAACTGTCGCTATTATAAAAATTATACCTGCTTTTAATAATAATGGTTTAAAAAGATAAATGCCTTAAACATATTTACAGATAACTTTCTGATAACAGCAAGAGCGGTATCTTTGCGCAAACAGCAATTTTTGCTTTAAATCGAGTATTTTAGCATCAGGATAAAAGATTATACCCATAACTAACAGATGAGTTACAACATTCAACAAGACGGTAAGTTTAAATTTATAGAAGTTGGCGAGGGCGAACCGCTTATGTTATTACATGGGTTGTTTGGGGCTTTAAGTAATTTCAGGGGCCTGCTGGATCATTTTAGCAAAACTAATAAAGTAATTGTTCCTATTTTACCATTGCTTGAACTTGACCTGCTGCACACTTCTGTTGGTGGTTTACAAAAATTTTTATTCCGGTTTATAGAACACCGCAACTACAACAATATTCATCTGTTGGGTAATTCGCTCGGCGGCCATGTGGCACTGGTGTATGTATTAAAACATCCCGAAAGAATAAAATCGCTGATACTTACCGGAAGCTCGGGCTTATTTGAAAACGGAATGGGCGATAGCTATCCAAAACGTGGCGATAAAGAATACATAAGAAAGAAAACGCAACTTACTTTTTTTGACCCTGCTTTGGCTACCGAAGACCTGGTGAATGAAGTGTTTGAAATAACCAACAACAGGCTTAAAGTAATTAAAATTATTGCACTGGCCAAAAGCGCCATCCGCAATAACCTGGGCGATGAGCTACTGGCTGTTAAACAACCCACCTGCCTTATATGGGGTAACAACGACACCATTACACCGCCATTTGTAGGCAAAGAATTTAACCGGCTTATTCCAAACAGCGAACTGCATTTTATTGACAAGTGTGGCCATGCGCCTATGATGGAAGTACCTGATGAGTTCAACAAGATACTGGATGGATTTTTACAAAAATTAAAAGCGCCTGCTGCAACAGTTTAATAAAATTAATTGTCCTGATACTTAAATAAGCTGCCGTTCGTTTAGTAAATAAACCTAAGCAGCCCAATTTGCTGAGATTATTGCTAAGTTGTTATTACTTTAAAAAAACAAAATCTTAAACCGCAGTAATGTTAACAGTAGAATTAATCAACAATAATATTCCCCGCCTTAAACTGCAGGACAGTGTTCACAAAGCATTGCAGCTGATTACTGATTACAGGGTAACCCATTTACCGGTTGTAGCTGATGAAAAATACCTGGGCTTAATAAGTGAAGATGATTTACTTGATGCCGAAGAACAAAAGATGCCAGTTGAACTGCTGCAGGATGAATTTGTAAATATTTCGGTAAAAGACAACGAACATTTCCTGAAAGCCATCAACATTATTAACCAGTATAATACTTCCATTGTGCCGGTTATTGGAGAAGAAAACGAACTGATGGGAGTAATATCGGGAACTGATTTATTAAAAACAATCGGTAATTTTTCCGGCGCTGCCGAAATAGGCGGACTGATAGTGCTTGAAATGGAGAGAAGCCAGTTTGCCATTTCGGAAATAAGCCGCATTGCAGAAAGCAATGATGCAACCATACTTCATCTTAATACAACTATTCACCCCGAAACAGGAATGCTTACTGTTACCATACATCTCAACAAAAAAGAAATTGCTTCCATTGTTGCCACTTTTGAAAGGTATGAGTATGACGTAATTTATTTCTTTGGCAACGAACTTTTCGAAAACGAAATTCACAGCAATTACAGGCACCTGATGAATTACCTAGATATTTAACAGCTAAATAACCACCGCTGCTTATTTTCATTTCATATAAATTACTTTTATCACTCTTCATTTGCAGTAATGTATTGCCGTAATGATTATAACAAAAAAAATATCTTTAATGCTTATGCTTGCTGCAGTAACATTTATTGCCGCTGCACAAAATAAAGACAACATCATCTCATCGTCATACACTTCTCTTACTTCCGACAGCTCTCTTAAATTACATGTAAGAGATATTATCATCAGCGGAAATAAAAAAACAAAAACTTATCTCATAGAAAGGGAGATTCCTTTTAAAAAAGGAGACTCTGTTAATACTGTTTTGCTTGCAAAAAAGCTGCAGGAAGCAAAAGAGCTTATTTATAATACTACCTTATTCAATGAAGTAAAAGTAGATGTAAAAATTATTTCGGCTTACGATGTGGATGTAACGGTGGATGTAAAAGAACGCTGGTACATTTTTCCTGTACCACAGTTTAAATGGGTGGACAGAAATTTTAATGACTGGATTAAAACCCATAATGCCAGCCTTAAAAGGGTTAACTATGGTGTAAAGTTTATTCACTATAACCTCAGTGGCCGAAAAGACCAGTTAAAGATTTATTTGCTGAATGGTTATTCCCGTAATGTATCTTTCAGCTATAATGCACCTTACAGCAACCCGGCCTTAACAAAAGGGTTCAGCATTGCCGGCGGTTTTTCTCAAAGCAGGGAAATGGCTTACAACACCAGCCACAACAATAAAATATTATTTTATCCCGGCGACTCCATAATAAAATCAGAAGGCGCATTTGTAAATAACAACTTGTTCTTCAATGCATCTTACAGTATCAGGAATGGTTTTTTTATACGGCAGCTTTTCAGTATCTCTTATATTCATGCTAAAATTGCCGACAGTATATTATTTCCCAAATACAACCCTAATTATTTTAATTCTTCCAAATCATCAATTGGTTTCCCAGAGTTTTCTTATGGCTTACAGTACCGCAATGTAAATAATGCTGCCTATGCCACTAAAGGAACCGCTTCATTTTTTATACTTACAAAAAAAGGATTGGGTTTTACAGGCGGTGTAAATATGTTTTCGGCCGAAGCCGGATTAAATAAATACCATGAACTGGGTAACAACTGGTATAGCAGCGTTCAGCTAAGTGCAAAAATAAAATTACCGTTGCGGCAGGCATATATAAACCAGCGTGGGCTTGGTTATGGCGAATCATATTTGCGTGGGCTGGAGTATTATGTTATTGACGGCGTTGCTACCGGCCTTGCCAAAACAACTTTAAAATATAAAATACTATCTTTTAAAATTCCGCTTCCGCTTAAATCAAAATCTCATCCTTATCTTCCGGTTACCATTTTTGTAAAAACGTTTGCCGATGCCGGCTATGCATTTAATAAAAAAGAATTTGATGCTTATTTAAACAACCGTTTTCTTTACACCGGTGGTTTTGGCCTCGATATACTTACCTTGTATGATGTAAACTTCAGGATTGAATACAGTTTTAATCAATTAGGCGAAAAGGGGTTATTTTTACATACACAAGGTGGTTTCTAAGAACAAAACACAATCAATTCCCCTTTAGGGGATAGGGGTATGAAAATTGCAATATACAGCCGTGGAATAGAAAACAGCCAGCAAAACGATATACAGTTATTGCTGGAAGAACTGGCTGCCCATAAAATAGAGCCCGTTTTTTACCAGGATTTTTTTAACCAGTTTTATTCCGCTTTCAATATTGAATTAAAGTACTCTACTTTTAACTCTTACGCCGACCTTGACGAAACCATTGAGTGCATGATAAGCCTTGGTGGCGACGGAACATTGCTTGACACAGTTACATTGGTGAGAGATAAAGGAACGCCGGTACTTGGTATCAATTACGGAAGGCTGGGATTTTTAGCAAGCATTGGCAAAGAAGAATTGCATACAGCCATTGAAGCGCTGGTGAACAGAACTTATGTTACCGACAAACGTACCCTTATTCATTTAGACGCCAACATTCCTTTGTTTGGCGAAGTGCCTTATGCACTCAACGAGTTTTCGCTGCATAAAAAAGACACCTCTCCTATGATAAAAATTCACACTTATTTAAACGGTGAATTTTTAAACACTTACTGGGCCGATGGATTGATAGTAGCTACACCAACGGGCAGTACTGGCTATTCACTCAGTTGCAACGGCCCCGTGGTTTTTCCTGATAACGAATGTTTCATTATTACACCAGTGTCGCCTCACAATTTAAATATCCGCCCCATTATTGTTCCAGATGATAATGTTATTTCCTTTGAAGTGGAAGGACGCACCGATGGTTTCCTTTGTACCTTAGACAGTCGCCGAGAAATTGTAACCAAAGAAATTCAGCTTGCAATAAAGAAAGAAGATTTCGGTATCAACCTCATCAGGCTAAATGAAAATAATTTTTTACAAACACTGCGTAATAAATTAAGCTGGGGGTTAGATAAAAGAAATTGATTTTGTACAATACTCCCGGCATTCAATTAAACACCACCACCTGCAGCGAAGCTCATTTCAACGGCATACCTTTGCTCATCTTTACTTATGGATATTAAACTTAAAAAAACAGGTTCCATTTTCATAATCTACTGGGTTTTGTTAGCCTATATTATTGCTGCGTTGGTATGGTGGTTTATTGCGCTTAACAGGCAAAACCACCAAATGATGCAGCTTAAACTGCAGGAACAAAAAATTACTGCCAAAAAAATAATAGCTGATGAAAAAAGAAAAACAGCACAGTACATTGGCGAAGGCGCTATCTTTTTATTATTGATTGCCGCCGGTGCTTTCTTTGTTTTTCGTTCAGTACGCAAACAACTAAAACAAAGCCAGGAGCAGCAAAATTTTATGATGGCCATCACCCATGAATTAAAAACACCCATCTCTGTAGCCAAATTAAATTTAGAAACACTGCAAAAAAGAAAATTAGATGATGTGCAGCAGCTGCGGCTTATTCAAAACACCCTGCAGGAAGCCAACCGCCTGAATGCTTTGTGCAATAACCTTTTGCTTTCATCGCAAATGGAGGCCGGCGGTTACAATATTACTTTTGATGAAACCGATTTCAGCCAGCTTGTAAGTGATTGTGTAAATGATTTTATAATGCGCTTTCCGAAGCGAAAAATAAATTTATCTGTTCAACAGGATTTGTTTGTAAACGGCGACCCGTTATTGCTGCAGATGGCAATAAATAATTTAACAGACAATGCCATCAAATATTCGCCCAAAGAAAGCGCCATAACTATAGAACTCAAAGAATCAAACAATCTTATACAATTGCTTGTAAAAGATGAAGGCAGGGGTATTGGTGCAGAAGAAAAACAGAAAATATTTAAGAAATTTTATCGTGCCGGCAATACTTCCACCAGGTCGGCCAAAGGAACAGGCCTTGGCTTATTTCTTAGTAAAAAAATAATAAGCCAGCACAATGGTAACATTTCTGTGACCGATAATGAACCAAACGGAAGTATTTTTACCATCCTGTTAAAACCGGCAGATTAATATCCCCAATGACACAAAAGAAATCAATTTTATTAGTAGAAGATGAAGAAAACCTGCAGGAAGCATTGAAGCTAAACCTGGAACTGGAAAATTACGAAGTAACCAGCGCCTTTGATGGCATTGAAGCACTGAAAGCAGTAAACCAGGAGCATTTTGATTTAATGATACTGGATGTTATGCTGCCCGAACTGGATGGCATTACGGTTTGCGAAACTGTAAGGCTCAGTAATCCTGATATTCCTATTTTGATTTTAAGTGCCAAAAACGGCAGTGCCGACAGGGTGCTGGGTTTAAAAAAAGGTGCCGATGATTATCTTACCAAACCTTTTAACCTGGAAGAATTATTATTAAGGGTAAACAAACTTATTCAAAAAAGCGAGAGATTAGGAACAAGGCAACCATTGCCGCAGCTATATCAATTCGGGAAAAATAAAATTGATTTTAAAGCATCGGAAGGTTTTGATAAAGATGGCACTAAACTTCCGCTTACAAAAAAAGAACTGATGCTGCTAAAATTATTAATTGAAAATAAAAACGAAGTGGTAACCCGTGAAAAAATTTTACAGGCGGTTTGGGGTTACAATGTTTATCCTACAACAAGAACGATTGATAATTTCATTCTTAGCTTTCGAAAATATTTTGAAGAAGACAGCCGCAACCCCCGTTACTTTCATTCGGTAAGAGGCGTGGGCTATAAGTTTACCGAGGTTTAGGTTTATAAGTATTCAGCAGTTCAATCAGCCCGTTTGCTTTTTCATATGCCTGTTCCATTGCTGTAGTTTCGGCAAGTGGAGTGTAAAGCTGCCATTCTATTTCATCCAGCAACTGCTGCACCTGCAATGACGTTTCAATAGCTATTCCTTTTTTGTCTAATTGCTCAGCTATTGTTTTCTTATTTAATTCTTCCACCTGCAACAGCAATAAATGCGAAAGGTAATTTTTAAATGAAAGGTTGAGTGTTTCATAAAATTTATGGCTGTTATTTTGTAATAAATATTCTTTAGATGTTTCTAAGCAATTTGTCAAATCTGCAATTTTTTCAGCAACAGGGTCACTGTTTTCTTTCTGTTCAATTGCAGCAACTACATTTTCTCTTGTCTTTTTATCTTTCCTGTTTTCCTTTATCAGCCAGAATAACAAACCGCAAACAATTAAAAAAGCTATTGCAATTACAATTAACCAGCGGTTATTGAAAAGCCTGTTTAAAAATTTGTCTTTGCTGTTTGTATTAGTTGTGTAAGCCGAACTGTCAAATTTGCCTGTTCCTTTTGCAACTGAAAAATTTAACGGCTGTGTAAAAGCGGTTTTGTACTGGCCGCTGTGTGCATCAAAATAACTCAGTGCAATTGGCGGTATGGTATAATTGCCAGGCGTTGCAACTGTAAAAGGATATTCAAATAATTTTCTTCCGCTTACAGGAACATTCAGTTTATTAATATCTTCTGTTGCCTTGGGTTCAAAAATTTCAAAACCTTGTGGCCATTTGATTTCCGGTGAATTTACCAGTTGCAGGTTTCCCTCGCCACTAATTACCATTAAAAGTTTGCCGGCATCATCAGTAGTAAAATTATTTTTTTCTAGTCCTCCAGTTATTTCAAATTTGCCAACTGCACCTTTAAAATCTGCTGGTTTATTATTTTCGGGCAACGGTTTTACATTAATAATAACCGGTTTGCTTTGCAGTATTACAGTATGGTCTTCCATTCCTTCAGCCGGTATGGGGGCTTCTGTAAAACTCCTTAAAAAATCATCGGCCAGGTTCAGTTGCCTGCTTGCATATTCTTCCTTAATAAAATGAACATTGTTTTCAACTTCAGCCGCCTCCAGCTCAAGATTGCCCTGTTGCAGCGGATACAATTGTACTTTGCGGATGATATAAACATTGTATTCCTTGCCGTTTAATGTTTCTCTTGTGTAGGATGTGTTGCCGGGCGGCAGCAAATCAATTACGCTAAAGCCATTGAAAGAAGGATTTTGTGTAAGATTGCTTTCGCTTTTTAAACGGGTATATAATTTATACGTGGCAACAACTGGTTCGCCAACATAGCAGGAAGTTTTATCAACATCAACCCTCACAATAATATTCTTCTTTATTTTATCCAGTGCATTTTCGCCTTTACGCAAAACAGATTCGGTGTATTTCACCGAAGGCGTTGGATCTTCAAAAGGATCGAATCCACTAAATGGCTGCAGCAAACTGTTGCTTCCTTTATTATTACCCGAAACAGAATTTAAAACCTGCAGGAGAACAGTATTGCTTTTCAACTCAACGCCATCAGCTTTGGCCAATGCCCGGCCAATTGTAAATGTTCCGGAATTTTTGGGTTTAATAAGGTATGTAACAGCAATGTAATGTTTTACATTTCCGTTAATGCTTGTCATGCCACTCATTTGGCTGGGGCCGCTTATAACATCAAAATCTTTTAAAGAAGGAGGCAAAAGTTTTTCAACATTCTTTGCATTTTCTACCATAAACTCCAGTTGAGCATATTCATCTTTGCTAATCTGCGAAGGTGTAATGCTGGCAGAAAAATTTAACTGACCGGTTGCCACACGGCAACCAAACAGCAACAACAGAAAATATATTTTTAGTAAAAATGAACGCATGATTATGAAGTACAAAATTAACTCAATGCAGGTTTTTAATTCGTATAAGAAAGTATAAAAGGCTGAAACGAATTGTTAAACTCTCTTTAGGGAATTGAATCTTACAAATCGCCCAACTGCGGCCGTATCACAATTTCTTCCACACAGGCTGCCGGCGAAAGTTGTGAGGCTGCATAAATCATCTTTGCAAGATCTGCTGTTTCCATAATTCGGTGGTTGCTGTTATCAAAATTTCCCCACGAATTGGTAAATACTGCACCGGGATAAACAGCAGTAACTTTTATATTATACGGCATCATTTCTTCCCGTAAGTTTTTACTGAATCCACTAAGGGCAAATTTGCTGATGCTGTAAGCTCCGCCATTTTCATAAGCTTTTAAAGAAGCAACGGAACAAATATTGAAAATATGGCCGCTCTTTCTTTTCATCATTGCAGGTAGCAATGTTCTTGTAAGATGATAGGCGCTGTATAAATTAGTTGCCATCTGATTTTCCAGCAACCCTTCGGGTTCATTATAAACATTGCCCGGCTCAAATAAGCCTGCATTGTTTACCAATACATCTGTTTCAATACCGAGTTCTTTAATCCAATTGCCAAATGCTGTTGCCTGTTTGCTTAAATCAAATGCTTTTGCATTAATTGATACCGAAGGAAATAGTGTTGTTAAATCAGCAACTGCTTTGCTCAACACTTCTTCGTTTTTTGAACACAGATAAAGATTGTGCCCGTTGGCTGCAAATATTGAAGCTATAGCTTTTCCCATCCCACGGCTTGCTCCTGTTACTATTATATTCATATTGAAAATTTGATTGTTGAATATTTCGCTTTTCTTTGCAAATCTACAATCGTAAATCTACAATCGGCAATGAAGTATAAGCATCTCTTTTTTGATCTCGACCATACACTGTGGGATTTTGACACCAATGCAAAAGAAGCGCTGAAGGATTTGTATGCTTTGCTTAAATTAAAAGATGCCGGGGTTAATGACTTCACTTCTTTTTATACCCATTACCTTCATCACAATGAAATACTCTGGGACCGCTATCATAAAGGTTTAATTAATACCGATGAGCTGAAATGGAAACGTATGTGGCGCACTTTGCTGGAGTTTAAAAACGGCGACGAAGCCCTGGCAAAAAAAATGAGTGAGGAGTTTTTGGAAATATTACCGGTAAAAAAAACTGTGTTTCCCTACACATTTGAAATACTCGGTTATCTAACTGAAAAAAATTACCAGCTTCATTTGATTACCAATGGATTTGAAAAAACACAATGGAAAAAATTAAACAACAGCGGCCTGGGAAAATATTTTAAAGAAGTAATTACATCAGAGGCAAGCAACAGTGTAAAGCCAAATGCTGCCATTTTTGAATATGCCTTGCAAAAAACAAATGCAGTTTTAAAAGAAAGCATCATGATTGGCGACAACCTTGATGCCGACATACAGGGTGCAATGAATGCGGGTATGGATAATATTTTTGTAAACCACATCAATACAACCACCGGTTTAAAACCTACTTATACTGTCTATCATTTAAAAGAACTGGAAAATATATTCTAAAAAAAAGCCTCCCGATGCCGGGAGGCTTTCAATAATTTTTCAACAGTCAATTACATGCTTACTGTTTTCGACTTGTCTTTGCAGCAGGATTTTGTTGTTTTTTCGCAACAAGATTTTCCTTTAGCACATTTTTTCTTTTTCCCTTTACCATTGTCGGCAAATGTTACGCCTGTTACCAGTAAAGCTGCGGTAGCTAATAAAAATACTTTTTTCATATACTTGTTTTATAGTTTTTTAATCTAACGTAAAAATAAGGTACTAATTGTACCCAGCCAACTCCCTGTTGTTAAAATTTGATGGATGGTTAATGGTGTCGCTATTCAAATGATTCCAATCTAATACACGCTATAACGTAGCAATCACTGTAACTCCGCCCTGCACATCCTGGTTGAGTGTCACATTTATTTTAGTGCCGGCAGGCAATATCAAATCTACCCGGCTGCCAAATTTGATAAAGCCCATTTCATCTGTTTGCTTTACTTTTTGGCCAGCCTTCAGGTAATTTACAATACGCTTTGCCAATGCCCCGGCAATCTGCTTCACCAATATTTCAGTATTTCCTTTTCTGATTACTACACTGTGCCTTTCATTTTCGGTAGATGATTTTGGATTCCATGCCACCAGATATTTACCCTTGTGATAGTGGTTGTAAACAACATCACCGCTTACCGGATTGCGGTTAACATGCACATTGGCCGGGCTCATAAAAATGGAAACCTGCAGTCGCTTGTCTTTAAAATATTCTTCGTCAACAATTTCTTCCATCACCACCACTTTGCCATCTGCCGGGGCAACAATGGCATTTTCATCAATAGTTAATGTGCGGTTGGGAATGCGGAAAAAAGAAATAAGAAACAACAGCAAAAAAAGAGTAGCGGCAAAAAATATCCAGCTTATTAACGGCGCTGAAGCACTGAAAAAATAAAAGCAAATAAAATTTATTGTGCCAAAAATTATTGCACCGATAGCAATGGATTTATATCCTTCTCTGTGAATTGTCATTCAGTTGAATTAAGTTGTAAAGATAAAGAGTTTGTGGTTTGGAAGACTACGGGTTTAGAGGTTTAATGGTTTAGAAGTTTAGCTTAGGTTTAATTTTACAAAAATAGTTTTACATACAACCAAACAAAAGGTGCAGCAATCAGTAAAGAATCGAACCGGTCTAAAAAACCGCCATGACCCGGCATGATGGAGCCGCTGTCTTTTACATTGGCCATGCGCTTGAGTTTGCTTTCTAATAAATCTCCAAGTGTTCCAAAAATGGCGCAGATGGCTGCAATTGCCACCGCTGTTTTTACATCCAGCATTTTTGTGAAATAAGCAATCGTTGCAATGACCGCTAAGCAAAGTATCGCTCCGCCACCGGTTCCCTCCCAGGTTTTTTTAGGAGAAATTTTGCTAAAAGGAGTTTTACCAATTAAGGAGCCGACAATGTAAGCCATGGTATCATTTATCCAGATGGAAAAGATAATAGTGCAAGGAATAATTTTTCCTGTCTCTCCATCGTATTTAAAAATTCCATTGAACAAATTCCCTTCGGTTCTTAAATCAACCATCATTAATAGCGGCATCGTAATATAAACCAACCCAAACAAGCTATACAGCAAATACTGTTTTCCATAAATCCTCTTAATTAATTTCACAAATTCATACCAGCAACCAAAATGAATTATTGTAAACAGGATCAAAAAACTCCAGAAATTCGACAACAATCCCGCCAGCATTACTGCTGCAAATACTATTGCTGTTAATGTTCTGGTTTTAAAAGTCTGCAGGTTGAGCGCCATAATAATTATTCATAATTGGCAAAAGGATGTGCTTCTGCAAGTAAAAGATTTTCTTTTTCGGCAATAGCTTCACTGTTTTTCTGGCTGTGTTTTTTAAATAAAATAAACAAACCAAGTAAGATGAACCCCGTTATCAGCAAACTCCAAACCGGCATCTGCCTGTCCATCTCGGCAAGGTTAGATTTGGTGGCAGGATGCGTATTCATATAAAACAGCCCGGCCAGAGCAATAAAGTTATTGGCAAAGTGGGCAAAAATATTTACCCAGATATTTTTGCTATAATAAAATATCAGTCCTAAAATAAAGCCCAGCACAAGCCGGCTTATAAAAAGATAATAAGAAGCATGAATGAGGCTGAAGATGATGGAAACAAATAAAATTGCCAGGAATGGTTTCTTCCACCATTTTACAAGCAGGTTTTGAAGTACCCCACGAAAAAACATTTCTTCGAACAATGCAGGCAAAAAAGCAACTATAAAAATTCCTGTTAAAAACTGCGGCACCGTTTTTAAAGCACTCATGCTGCCGATTGCCTGGTCATACAACGCTTCTGCCTGTTTTGCCAGTTTATCCCATGCAGGAAAATGAGAAAAAATATTTTTACTGATATTTTCAAACGGCGCTGCAAAATAGTTGGCAACAAAAATGAGAAAGAAGGCAATAATTATCTGAACGAAACTAAACCGCCTGCTGAACCCTGCCCAGAAAAAATTTTTATGGCAAATTAAAATAAAAGCCAGCGATGGTATAAACAGCAAGGCAAGTGTTCCGAATATTTGCGCCTGCTGGGCATAATTTTCATTGCCCGGTTTCATCAATGCCTTTATGCCGGCATCCACTTTTTCCTGGAAAGGCAAAGCACTTGGCCCAAGCGCTTTGCCTGCAATATACATCTGTATAAAACCGGCCAATATAAAACCAATGCCTGTAAACAATGTTAAAATTCCCAACTGACCCCATCCTGTAAAACCCTTTACACTTTTGTATTGCATGATAATCTGTTATAAGTGCGTAAATTTACAGCCAAATTTCTTATCCCGTTCAATATTGAAACTGAACATCACATTTTAATACATCAATGATAAAGATTGGCAACATACAACTCCCCGATTTTCCGCTTTTACTTGCGCCCATGGAAGATGTGAGTGATCCTCCTTTTCGTGCCGTTTGCAAAGACAAAGGTGCCGATTTGATGTACACCGAATTTATCTCTTCGGAAGGCTTGATACGGGATGCGATTAAGAGCCGCAAAAAATTAGATATTTTTGATTACGAAAAACCTGTTGGCATACAAATTTTTGGTGGCGATGAAGAAAGTTTATCGCTGGCAGCAAAAATTGTTGATGTTACTAACCCCGATTTATTGGATATTAATTTTGGCTGCCCGGTAAAAAAAGTAGCCTTAAAAGGTGCCGGTGCCGGTGTATTAAAAGATGTTGACCTGATGGTGAGGCTTACAGATGCTGTTGTAAGATCTACAACTTTACCGGTAACTGTAAAAACAAGATTGGGCTGGGATGATAATAACAGGAATATTGAAGAAGTGGCAGAACGCTTACTGGATGTTGGTATAAAAGCCCTGGCAATTCATGGCCGTACAAGAGCACAAATGTATAAAGGCGAGGCCGACTGGACTTTGATTGCTAAAGTAAAAAAC
>JANNAM010000092.1:0-3725 GCA_031384415.1 Bacteroidota bacterium | reverse complement strand
TTCAAACACAGCAGCATAGCCACCGTTTTTGCAATGATTCACAATCCTTGGATTATTATCATCCATACTGAAAAAAGCAACGTTGCAATCAAGACCATCTTTCATCGCATACACCAAATCATCTTCTGCATTTAAAATGGCATAGCCATGTTTAACTACTGTTTCGGGTACCACCGCTTTTACCTTTGCCATTTGCTCCATCGAATCTATTCCGCCAAGGCCAATATGATCGGTACTGATATTTGTTACAATCGCCACATCGCAGTTTTGAAATGCCAGGCCGCTTTTTAAAATGCCACCCCTTGCACATTCCAGTACAGCAAAATCAACTGTTGGGTCTTTCAGTACAAAAGTGGAAGAAACCGGTCCGGTACAATCTCCCTTCATCATCATCTGGTTTTGAATGTACACACCATCGCTGGTGGTGTAACCAACTTTATAACCGGCAGTTTTTGCAATATGGGCAATTAAACGTGTGGTGGTTGTTTTACCATTGGTGCCGGTAATGGCAATGATAGGAATATTGCCTGCACTGCCTTTGGGGAACAGCATATCTACCACCGGCTCGGCAACATTACGGGCCAAACCAACTGATGGTTCAATGTGCATACGGAAACCGGGTGCTGCATTTACTTCTAAGATAGCACCACCATTTTCAGTAACTGGTGTTCGTAAATCGGTTGCCATGATATCAATACCGCAAATATCGAGGCCAATAATTTTTGCAATGCGTTCGCACATGAAAATGTTGGCAGGATGAACTTCATCTGTAACATCTTCACTTGTTCCGCCTGTAGAAAGATTAGCCGTGGTTTTTAATAAAACCAATTCGCCTTTTGGTGGAATAGTTTCTAGGGTATAATTTTTTTCTTCCAGCATTTTCATAGTGCTGCCATCAACAGTTATTTGTGTAAGTACTTTCTCGTGGCCATAACCACGGCGTGGGTCTTTGTTGGTTTCATCAATTAAATACTGAATGCTGTTTTTCCCGTCGCCAACAACCGATGCCGGAGTTCTCAATGCCGCACAAATAAATTTATAATTGATAACCAGTATCCTGAAATCGAAGCCAGTAATGTATTTTTCTACAATTACATTACGGCCATAAACCTTAGCAGCTTCAAAAGCTTTTACGGCCATTTCCCAGGTAGTAATATTGGTAGTATTTCCTTTACCATGATTGCCATCAATTGGTTTTATTACACATGGATATCCAATCCTGTCAATGGCATCTTTTAATCCTTCTTCACTTCTTACCACATCACCTTTGGGTACTGGAATTTCGGCAGCACCCAGTAAATTTTTTGTTTCTTCTTTGTCGCATGCAATGTCCACAGCAATATTTCCTGTAGTGCTTGCAATGGTTGCTCTTATTCGTTTTTGATGGATTCCGTAACCTAACTGCACCAAACTGTGTTTGTTCAGGCGTATATAAGGTATTCCTCTTTTTGC
Source organism: Bacteroidota bacterium (assembly GCA_031384415.1). Classification (GTDB taxonomy): domain Bacteria; phylum Bacteroidota; class Bacteroidia; order Chitinophagales; family Chitinophagaceae; genus Ferruginibacter. Next base: position 2,273 of record JANNAM010000092.1, on the reverse strand, counting down.
AGCTTCATCCACAATGCAGCCGGTGCTTGGCCCAAGCCTTGTATCTTCTCTTATCTCTCTTAACTGCTGTATGTCTTCATCTAAAGAATATTCTTTTTCAAATATCAATGCATGTGCAATACGCACTGCTGCCTTAGCGGCATACACACCTGCGTCTTCTTCCATATAACTGAAGCAAACATAATATTCTCCTTCCTTGCCCGTTCCTCTTGTGCGGCCAAAGCCTGTGTCCATTCCGGCCAGGGTTTGAATTTCGAGTGCAATGTGTTCAATCACATGGCCCATCCATGTGCCTTCATCCACTCTTTTAAAAAAACCGCCCCGGGTGCCTTCGCTGCAGCGGTGTTCAATTAAAGAAGGCAACAATGCTTCCAGCCGCTCCCTGAAACCCGTAATTTGGTTGGTAGGCATTTGTTCTTTTTCCTCCAAGTCAAGTTTCATCTGGATGAGTTTGGTACGGCGAACACTCCAGTAATTAGGGCCTTTCAATACTTTGATTTCAAGAATCTTCATATAAACAGTTTATGGTTTGTAGTCTGCACCACGATTTTACTTATTAAACTTATTTTGCTGATTGATAAAAACAATAAGACGAATCAGCTAAATAAGTAAAATCAGGGGTTCTGACAATTGTAGCGGAAATTAGCACAATCCCTTTGCTTCGCAAAAAACAAAATTGTAAATTGTTCTTCTAAATTTAACTAATGAGCAACCGCCGTTCTTTTATAAATAAATTAGGCATTGCATCTGCCGCTGCAATTACCGCCAATTTACTACAGCCATCCTGGGCACAGAATATGCAGAGGGCATTGGATGCAAGCAAACATATTCCTCCATCCGATTTGGCAAGCGACGAAGATTTCTGGTATTATATCCAGCAGTCTTATACGATCTCATCCAATTTTATAAATTTAAATAATGGTGGTGTAGCACCGGCACCGAAGCCGGTAGCAGATGCGATGAAACAATATTATGACCTAAGCAATGAAGGCCCCAGTTATTTTATGTGGCGCATTGTTGACCAGGGCAGGGAAATGCTGAGAAAAAATTTAGCCCGCCTTGCAGGATGCGATAAAGAAGAAATTGCTTTGCACCGCAATGCTTCCGAAGCGCTGGAGACAATCATCTTTGGTATTGAGTTAAAAGCCGGCGATGAAGTGGTACTTACCAAACAGGATTATCCCAACATGATTGGCGCATGGAAACAAAGGGAGCAAAGGGAAGGCATTAAATTAGTTTGGGTAAATTTAGAACTGCCCAGCGAAGATGAAAATTATCTGGTAAAGCAATATACCGATGCATTTACCTCCAAAACAAAGCTGGTGCAGGTTACCCACATGATAAACTGGATAGGACAGAAGATGCCGGTGAGAAAAATTGCAGATGCTGCAAAGAAAAAGAACATAGAAGTGCTGGTAGATGGTGCACACACATTTGCCCAGTTCGAATTTTTAATTCCTGATCTGAACTGCGATTATTTTGGCACCAGCCTTCACAAGTGGCTGGGGGCGCCGGTGGGCACAGGCTTATTATATGTGCGTAAAGAAAAAATAAAAAACATCTGGCCATTGTTTGGCGCAGGAGAGAAGGAAGAAGATACTATCCGCAAGTTTGAACACCTGGGCACAAGGCCTTTCTTTATAGAAGAAGCAGTTGACAAAGCCATTGATTTTTATGATATGATTGGCGCTAAGCGAAAAGAAGAAAGGCTGCTCTATTTAAAAAATTACTGGATGGAAAGGGTGAAAGACATTCCTAAAGTAAAACTGCATACTTCTTTTAAGCAACAGTTTGGCTGTGCCATTGGCTTAGTAAGCGTGGAAGGAAAAACCCCTGCTGAGTTAGACGGGTATTTATGGGACAATTATAAAATACACACTGTTGGAATTAACTGGGAGAATATTCATGGTGTAAGAGTTACACCCAATGTATATACTGTTACAAAAAACCTTGACCAGTTAGTGGAAGCAATTGGGAAGTTTGCCAGTACTTAATAAAAAAGGCTGCTCAATGAAGCAGCCTTTTTTTAGGTTTAATATTTTTTATTTTAATTTTCTCATCAGGTCTTCATTCATCTTAATATAATCATCATTCTTTGCTTCTTTTGCAAGCTCCAGCGAAGTTTTAGAACTTTCCATAGCGCCGGCATTATCGCCCATTTCTTTCTGGATCTTTGCTTTGTACAGTAAAATATAATAAGCTTTATTATTGGCTTCGAATGCTTTGGTGGCGTTATCCAAAGCTTTGGGTAAGTTATGTTCGTATTCATTATA
>JANNAM010000032.1:0-1815 GCA_031384415.1 Bacteroidota bacterium | reverse complement strand
AGCCAAATCAATGCCCAGGTTCAAACGTTTTCCTTCTTTTAAAGTGTGGTCAAAAACATTCATCCATTGCGCAGAAAGAAATGGGATGTAGAGTGGTTCTTCTTTTTGTACTCCGTAGATAGGGGTTATCTCCAATCCACCCAATCCAACCTGTTGGTATTGCTGCATCACCGTTGTTAAATCTTTTTTATTTACCTGGCTTCCCAGCCACCACCATCTTGTCCAGGGCTTTGTTTGCTGTGTAATGGCAGGCCATTTTATTTGACCATGTATTGATAAAACACATACCGTTAATACAAGAGAGGCAATAATTTTTTTGATCATGCGGAAGCACTGTTTTAATTGGTAACTATTTCAATGTCTTTTATCTTTTCCGGAAACCAAACCGTCATCTCGCCCTTGCCCCGGTTAGCCCACGCATAATAAGGTATGGCAACGAAGGGTTGTTTAATGGTGGTTATCGTATTTGCTTTTTCATCGGTAACAATAGCTGTAGCCTCTGCTTTTAAAATAGTAATTCCATTCAACATGCCAGGTTTAAATTCGGAAGAAAAATTAATGCCTGCCGGTAAAACAATATTAGATGCTCTTCCATTATTATCTGTCCACTCTGCACAATACATAATGGGTCCACGTTGCAGGGCGATTTTTCCAACATCATCTTTTAATTTATCAAGGGCAATAACACGACGCACTTCCATCGGAAGATTTACTTCCACCACATCAGACTTCTTCCATGCTCTGCCAAGCACAGCATATCCTTGCTCAACAATATAGTTAACCGGGTTGCCATTAATATTTATCGTCACTTTCTTTTCTGTCGGATTTTCAAATGTGTAAATATCCGATGGCATGGCTGCGTTTTCTGCCCAGCCCGGAATACGGATCATCAAAGAAAAAGTTTGGTTGGCAGATTTAGGCGATACCGTAAATTTCAAATTGCCATCCCAGGGATAATTATTTTGCTGAATGATCTCAACCGGCTTTTGTTGTACCATTAATGATGCTGAGCTTGCAGCAAAAAGATTTACAAATACTTTATCATCTTTTTGTGCATACATATAACCAGGCACAGATGGCAGCAGGCGGCAAACATTGGTAGGGCAACAGGAACACTCAAACCAGCCGGAGCGTTCACCTTCCATATCGGCATGTTTAAAATTATTTTTCACCTGCATAGCGTTGGTGTAAAAAAAAGATTTTCCATCCAACCCCACTCCTGAAATTAAACCGTTGTATAAGATCTTTTCCAGCACATCAATATATTTTGCGTCGCCGTGCAACTGAAACATTCTTTGATTCCAATACACATTGGCAATGGCTGCACAGGTTTCGTTGTAAGCAGTTGCATTGGGCAATTCGTAATTATCTCCGTAACGTTCGCCGCTGCCTACTGCACCGGCTCCACCTTGTACATAAATTTTCTTCGAAACCATATTCGTCCAGATGGAATCAATGGCTTTTAATAATTTTTCATCGCCCGTTAATGCTGCAACATCTGCCATACCCGAGTATAAATAACCGGCACGTACTGCATGGCCAATGGCTTCTCTTTGATCTACAACAGGAATGCGATCCTGCCAGTAATCACCATTCTTCCAGGGATCTTTGCTTTTAGCATCGTATCCTGTAAAACGGCCACGCTCTTCAATAAAATCTTTTGCAGTTTCTAAATACAGTTTCTTTCCGGTAATGCGGTATAGTTTCACCAGGCCCATTTCTACTATTTCATGTCCGGGTGCAACATGCATTTTACCGGGACCAAAAACTGAACAAACCAGGTCGGCATTTTTTAGTGCAATATTCAGCAGGTTT
>JANNAM010000022.1:0-4704 GCA_031384415.1 Bacteroidota bacterium | reverse complement strand
TAGAAGGAGAAAGTTATTTAAATGAATCTATGCTGACCGGAGAATCAAAACCGGTAAAAAAAATAAAAGGAGAAAAAGTTATTGCAGGTGCAATTAACGGTAATGGTTCTATTAAGGTTACAGTATCCCATGCAGCAAAGGACTCTTATTTATCGCAGGTTATAAAGCTGGTGGAGGATGCACAAAAATCAAAATCTAAAACACAATTACTGGCAGATACGGCGGCAAAATGGTTAACCATTATTGCCATTGTAGCAGGAATTGGAACATTTTTATTTTGGTATTTGACCGGGCAATCATTGGCCTTTGCCATGGAAAGAATGGTAACAGTAATTGTTATCTGTTGCCCTCATGCTTTAGGATTGGCAGTACCGTTGGTGGTGGCCAAATCAACTGCTTTATCTGCAAAAAATGGTTTGCTCATAAAGAACCGTACTGCATTTGAAAATGCAAGGAAAATAACCACCATTGTTTTTGATAAAACAGGAACATTAACGGTTGGCAAATTTGAAGTATCTAAAGTTGTATCGCTGCAGAAAGAAGTAAATGAAAATGAAATTATCCGGTTGGCTTCTGCATTGGAGCAAAACTCAGAACATCCCATTGCAACAGGCATACTCCAAAAAGTAAAAGATTTAAAAATAACCATCCCAGCCACAGAAAATTTTAATGCCATCACCGGCAAAGGAGTTGAAGCTACAGTAGAAGGTAAAAAAATATTGGTGGTGAGCCCTGGTTATTTAAAAGAAAAAAGTATTACGTTGCCTGAAAGTTTTGCTGCCAATGATACAGAGACAGTTGTATTTGTAATGGTGAATGATAAATTAGCTGGCTACATAGCGTTGTCGGATGAAATAAGGCCTGAATCTGCCGAAGCCATAAAAACATTAAAAGAAAACAAAATCAAATCAATTCTATTAACCGGCGATAATAATAAAGTGGCAAAAGCTGTTAGTAAAACTTTAGGGCTGGATAGTTTTTATGCAGAAGTATTGCCCGACCAAAAATTAGAAAAAATTAAAGAGTTGCAAACCAATGGTGAATTTGTAGCTATGACGGGTGATGGTGTAAATGATGCACCTGCATTGGCACAGGCAGATATTGGAATAGCCGTGGGAAGTGGCAGTGATATAGCGGCAGAAACCGCCGGGATTATTTTGGTAAACAGTAATCCACGGGATATTGTAAACTTGGTTTTGTTTGGTAAAGCCACTTATAAAAAGATGATTCAAAATCTTATATGGGCAACGGGCTACAATGTGGTGGCACTGCCATTGGCAGCAGGTGTGTTGTATAATTGGGGCATATTATTAAGTCCTGCGGCTGGCGCAGTTTTAATGACGGTGAGTACCATTGTTGTAGCTATCAACGCAAGTATGCTGAAAGTGAAGAAAAATCCTGACACTAAAACCAAAGATGAGTCAAAACCTCAAGCAAACGGCGAAAGTAAGCCTGAAACCAAAGAGGAACCTAAACCTAAAGTTAAGAATGAGTAATAATAGTAAAATAAAAAAAATACCCGAAATAATCTCGGGTAAGTATTAAGTAGATGAACAATCTAAAGCCTGTAATTTTTTTAATACCAGTTATTGCTTTGTTTTTGACAGGCATATTATATTTCTATTTTTTAAAAAAAGCTACAAATAAAAATATTTTTAATAGGTTGGTTTTTACAATTACGAGTATTGCACTTCTGCTGAATCTAATATGGGAACTCGTTCAAATGCCTTTGTATAAAGGCTCTTCTTATAGCATAAAACAGATAGCATTTTGTACATTAGCTTCGGTTGCAGATGCTCTTATGGTTCTGCTTCTTTACTTTGGCGTTGCTTTTATATTTAGCAGCCCACTTTGGATTCAACATTTAAAATGGCAGCAAATTACCATTGTTATTTTGATAGGTGGCACAGGAGCAATTTTAGCAGAAATGCGGCATTTGTCATCAAGGAGCTGGGCTTATGATAATTCAATGCCAATCATTCCTTTCGTTAATGTGGGTATATCTCCCGTATTACAATTTATGATATTGCCTTTACTGATTTATCTTTTAAGCTTTTACCGTTTAAAAAATGCAGGAGAAAATAAATAGGATGAAATTATGAAATCAAATAAAAATAATTTACTTACCATCAACGGTGGTTCATCCAGCATTAAGTTTGCTCTGTATGAAATGGAAGAATCTCTGAAACAATTATTTTATGGTGAAATTGAAAATATCGGTACAAAAAAAGCTGTACTAAATTTAATTGATGCAATCAATAATAAAAAAAATAGTATAAATATTAATACTGGTGATTATGATGAGTCAGTCAACCATTTCATTGACTGGCTTGAATTACAAGATGGTTTTACATCGGTAAAAGCAATTGGGCATCGGATTGTACACGGTATGCAGCATACAGCGCCTGAAAAGATTACTGCAAAATTATTAGATGAGTTAAAACAAATTTACCCTTACGACCCTGAGCATTTGCCTGGCGGAATTAAATTGATAGAAATATTTGCAAAACGTTATCCGGCATTGGTACAGGTTGCTTGTTTTGACACTTCATTTCATACTACTATGCCAGTGGTTGCAAAACTGTTACCCATACCAGTCAAATATTTTGCAAAGGGTATTCAGCGATATGGTTTTCATGGCCTGTCTTACGCCTACCTGATGCAGGAACTTGAACGCATCGCAGGCAAAGAAACTGTAAAGGGTAAAATAATATTGGCACACCTTGGTAATGGTGCAAGCCTTGCAGCAGTAAAAGAAGGCAAATGTATTGACACGAGCATGGGTTTTACCCCGGCATCCGGATTGGTAATGGGCACACGTACCGGCGACCTTGACCCTGGTGTTGCATGGTACTTAATGGAGGTTGAAAAATTAACACCCCAACAGTTTAATAATTTAATAAATCATGATTCTGGTTTATTGGGCATATCAGAAACAAGTTCCGATATGAGGGAATTAATTAAAAGTAAAAACACCGACACCCGTGCAGCCGATGCTTTTAATTTGTTTTGTTATCATGCCAAAAAATATATTGGTGCTTATACCGCAGCACTTGAAGGATTGAATACATTGGTTTTTTCCGGCGGTATTGGTGAGCATTCGCCAGAGGTACGCAGCCAGGTATGTGACGGCCTTGAGTTTTTGGGAATTGAATTGGACGAATTAAAAAACAGGAATAATGAAGCCATTATTTCTGCAGATAAAAGTAAAATATCTGTTCGTGTAATGCAAACTAACGAGCAATTAATGATAGCAAGATTGGTTTGCGAAGTATTAAGTTATCCTATAAAAAATTAAATGATGCAAACACAAAATATCATCCATGAAACAGAAACATTATCTCCCGAATTATTGCAAAAGATGAATGCTTACTGGCGGGCAGCCAATTATTTATCTGTTGGTCAAATATATTTATATGATAACCCATTATTAAAAAAGACATTAACCCTTGAACATATAAAACCCCGCCTGCTGGGGCATTGGGGTACTACACCAGGTTTAAATTTTATTTATGTACATCTTAACCGTATCATAAAAAAATATGAACTGAATGTAATTTATCTTACCGGCCCCGGGCATGGAGGGCCGGGTATTGTTGCCAATATATATTTGGAAGGAACTTACACGGAGTTTTACCCAAACATTACACAGGATGAAGATGGGTTGCAAAAATTATTCAAACAGTTTTCTTTTCCCGGCGGCATACCCAGCCATGTGGCACCGGAAACACCAGGCTCTATTAATGAAGGAGGCGAACTAGGTTATTCGTTGGTGCATGCTTATGGTGCTGTTTTTGATAATCCTGACCTGATTGTTGCTTGTGTAGTTGGCGACGGAGAGGCGGAAACGGGTGCATTGGCTGCAAGCTGGCATAGTAATAAATTTTTAAACCCAGTGCATGATGGTGCGGTGCTGCCCATCTTACATTTGAATGGGTATAAAATTGCTAACCCTACTATACTTGCAAGAATTCCAAAAGAAGAATTAGAACAACTTTTTAAAGGATATGGGTACAAGCCTTATTTTATAGAAGGAAATGTGCCGGAAGAAGTACATGAATTATTGGCAGCAACGTTGGATATAATTATTGAAGAGATAAAACAGATACAAAACGAAGCCCGTACCAACGGTTTTACAAAAAGGCCGCAATGGCCCATGATTATTTTTACTACACCAAAAGGATGGACAGGGCCAAAAGAAGTTGATGGTATTCAAATAGAAGGAACATGGCGTTCGCACCAGGTGCCGCTTTCTGAATTGGCAGAAAAACCAGCGCATGTGCAAGTGCTGGAGCAATGGATGAAAAGTTATAAACCAGAAGAACTCTTTGACGGGCATGGAAAATTAATTGCGGAGTTAGCAGCACTTGCACCTCAAGGCACAAAGCGCATGGGTGCTAATCCACATGCCAATGGAGGGCTGCTGCTACATGATTTAATAATACCGGATTTTAAAAATAAAGGAATTGAAGTATCAAATCCCGGTACAACTAAAGCAGAAGCTACAAAAATAATGGGTGCTTTTTTAAGAGATACCATGAAGCTGAATTGGGATAAAAGAAATTTCAGAATATTTGGCCCTGATGAAACTGCCTCTAACCGCCTCACCAATTTATTTGATATAACAGAAAGAACATCCACGGCCGAAATTTATTCAACCGATGACCATATTTCTGCTGATGGCAGGGTAATGGAAGTATTAAG
>JANNAM010000102.1:0-3475 GCA_031384415.1 Bacteroidota bacterium | reverse complement strand
GATTGGCATCGGGAGTTCTTCTTCCGTTCAGCCAATCAATGGCCAACTCATTATTTTCATCTAATGGAATGGCAGCAGCCTGACGAGTGAGTTCCGGGATTAATTTTTCAATAAGTTCATCTTTTAATTTTGCAGCTATATCCGCACTCACCACGGAAGATGATTTAAATACATTGATGATCGGCCATGCTAAAATATTTTTAAACCAGGCATACGTATCACCAAAAGCTGATTGCCCTGCTTCCAAACCAATCATACCCGGTATAACTGAACCATTTACCTGGCCGCAAATTCCTTTTACGCATCTTCCTTCAATATCTGCAAGTGGCGCCACCAGCATATCGCATGTAGATGTGCCCATTACTTTACTTAAATGATATGGTTCTATTTGCCCGCCCACGGCACCCATGTGAGCATCAAAAGCGCCAATGCCAATAACTACATCAGTAGAAAGTCCTAAGCGGTTTGCCCAATCTTCGCATAAAGTACCTGCTGCTTTATCAGGAGTGTAAGTATCTGTAAATAGTTTTGAATTGATGCCATCAAGCAACGGGTCAAGTGAAGCAAAAAAATCATTCGGTGGCAGTCCTTCAAATTCCGGTGCCCACAAGGCTTTGTGCCCGGCGCTGCAAACACCCCTTTTCATTTTTGTAACATCATTTCCGCCGGTTAATAAATAGGGAATCCAGTCGCAATGCTCAACCCAGGAAGCAATATTATTTCTTACCAGTTCATCTTCTCTTAATACATGCAGCAGCTTTGCCCAAAACCATTCAGATGAATAAATGCCACCAACATACTGTAAATAGTTTATAGGAAATTTTGTTGCATGTTCATTTATTTCAGCAGCTTCACCAACACCAGTGTGGTCTTTCCACAACACAAACATGGCGTTGGGGTTATTTTCAAAACCAGGCAACAGTGCTAATGGTGTTCCGGTTTTATCAACCGCCACTGGAGTGGAGCCTGTTGTATCAATCGAAATTCCTTTTACATTTTTTGCAATCTCAGTTCCGGCTTTTTGCAAACAGGTTTTAATGGTTTGTTCCAATCCTTCCACATAATCCAATGGGTGCTGGCGAAACTGGTTTTCGCCAGCATTGCAATACAAACCTTCTTTCCACCTTGGATAATAAAATACTGAAGCAGCAATTTCGCTGCCGTTCATTGCATCCACCAATATAGAGCGTACAGAATCGGTACCATAATCAACACCTATAACATATTGGCTCATCGTAATAATTATTGTTAAGAAAAAATTTTATCAGGGTTGGGAATAATATTAAGCACTGCATTAAAGTTAACATTATACTTCTTCTTGTGCAGCTTGTAATAGTAAGCACCCTTTTTTGAGCCGGCTTTGTCTTTCTCATTTTGTTTAATAAGCAAACCTGTTGATAAAACCTTGCGGCTAAAATTTCTTTTATCAATAGCATTTTTATAAACGCCTTCGTAAAGGTTTTGCAACTGGGGTAATGTAAATTTAGCAGGCAGCAGTTCAAACAAAATGGGGTGCAAAGCAGCTTTGTACTGCAGCCGGGCTTTTGCCCTTTCAATCATCTGGTTATGGTCAAAAATCAGTTTGGGAAATTTATTCAGATCAAACCATTCGGCATGGTGGTCGGTGGTAATTTGTTTTTCATATTTATGAATATCAATCAGAGCGAAGTAGGCCAGCGAAACAGTTCTTTCAACGGGGTCACGTTTGGGATTGCTGAAACTGTGCAGCTCTTCCATATACACATCAGACAAACCTGTTAAATCGTTAAGCACTCTTGATGCCGCTTTTTGTAAATCTTCATCAGGTTTAAGAAAACCACCCACCAGGCTCCATTTGCCTTTTTCAGGTTCCAGCCCACGCTGCACCAGCAGTATTTTAAGTTCCCTGCCATTAAAACCAAATATGATGCAGTCAATAGCAACCAGCAATTTTATTTGATGTGTGTACCGGGTCATTAATAACAGGCAATGGTTAAAAAAAATAAACTTGACTTAAAAAAGTGAAGATAAAAATATAATTGTAAAAATGACAATTATTTTAAAAAAGGGCTATCTTAGTCTATGTAAAAGCTATTTTGATTTATTATTAACGATTGCAGGACTGCCAAAACACTCTTGCTTTTTTCAACAACAATTATTATGAAATATCTGACTGCCGTTTTATTGTCATTGCCTTTGGGTGCCCTTTTTTCCTGTAACAGTACCGGTTCAAACGAAACTGGAAAAAGCGGTGATTCGGCTTCTGCAAAACAAAAAGTTGCATCGCTGCCTGCAAAAGCTGCTTTTGATACGATGATTAATGGAAAGAAAAATGAATTGTTTATTATAAAAAATGCCAATGGTCTGCAGGCTGCATTAACCAATTACGGAGCAAGAATGGTTGGTTTTTTAGTGCCAGATAAAACAGGGGCTTTAAAGGACATTGTAATTGGTATTGATAATATTCATGATTATGTAAATGCCAAAGAAAGATATTTTGGGGTAATTGTTGGCCGCTTTGGAAACCGCATTGCAAAAGGCAAATTTACTTTGGAGGGCAAATCATATCAACTGGATTTGAATAATGCTCCCAATACTTTGCATGGTGGAAGTACAGGTTTTCACAGCAGGGTTTGGGATGGTAAACAGATAGACAGCCAGTCAGTAGAGTTTACTTATGTAGCTGCAGAGGGCGAAGAAGGTTATCCTGGAACTTTAACTACAAAAGTTTTATATAAACTTACCAGCAACAACGAACTGGTAATTGATCTTGAAATGACAACAGATAAAAAATCAATTGTCAATATCACCAATCACAATTACTGGAATTTGAATGGCGAAGGCAGCGGTACCATCAATAATCATGAGCTTACTATAAAAGCATCAAAATATACTCCGGTAGATTCTACATTAATTCCAACAGGCATTGAAGCAGTTGCCAATACGCCTTTTGATTTTACTAATTTTCATAAAATTGGTGAAAGAATTAACGCCGGTAATACTCAGTTAAAATATGGCAAAGGCTACGACCATAATTTTGTGCTGGATAAAGGAATTACAAAATCGCCGGAATCTGCAGCCGTTGTAAAAGGAGATATTTCCGGAATAACGATGGAAATTTTAACCACCGAACCCGGCCTTCAGTTTTATGGTGGCAATTTTATGCAAAGTATGCATACTTTAAAAAGCGGTGCAAAAGATGATCACCGTACAGCCCTTTGCTTAGAGACTCAACATTTTCCTGACAGCCCTAACCAGCCTGCTTTTCCCACAACGGTTTTAAATGCCGGGGCAACGTATAAGAGCAGTACGGTTTTTAAATTTACAACAGTAAAATAATATAGTTTTCCTGATGTCCTGACTCCAAAACCAGCCGTAATAATAAAATGGATACAAGATCCGGATAGTAAAATCTGCCATCATTACAGTAAAACCTTACATTGGATTCCCTCGTTTATGAGCTTAATTTGGAGTTCTGTTTGCAGGTGCTTTTAGT
>JANNAM010000192.1:0-44332 GCA_031384415.1 Bacteroidota bacterium | reverse complement strand
GCCACTTCCACCGCCGATGAAGACATATTTAATGTAACAGTAGGCACATTAAACAATACCTCTACCTGCACATCTGTTGGCCCCGGGCCAGGCTCTGCAGTTAATTTATATGCTAATTACACTACGGGTACCGGCGCACCGGCGGCTCCGCTTTTAGGACAAGGCAGCAGCAATGCTTTCTCTGTTCAGGTAGGTACATGCGGCGGTAATTTCAACAACAGCGTAGCTATATTTATTGACTTAAATCAAAACGGTGTTTTTGATGTACCTGCCGAAAGAGTTTATTTATCGGCTGCCACAACAGTTGGAGCACACACCGAAACAGGCTTTATTGCAATACCTGCAACGGCTGTTTTGGGAATAACAAGAATGAGAGTAATATCGGCTGAAACGGCTCCGGCCAATATCGTTCCCTGCGGTGCTTCATCGGCCTGGGGCGAAACAGAAGATTACAATGTAAATATTGTATCCTGCATTACAGGTGCATTTACTTCACAACCTTCGGCTGTTACTATTGCCTGCGGCAACAATGCCAGCTTTACAGTGGCTGGTAATGGTACAGGCGCTGCTTATCAGTGGCAGGAAAGCACCAATGGCGGCGGAACATGGAATAATGTTAATAATGGTGGTTTGTACTCTGGTACCAACACTCCCACTTTAACACTTGCCGGCGTTCCTGCATCTTACAATGCTTATCAATACCGTTGTGTACTTACCGGCACCTGCACGGCAGCTACCAACTCCAATGCAGTGCTGTTAACAGTAACACAGCCTCCGGCTCCCACCATCTTTCCGGCACCACCGGTAAGTGTTTGTTTAGGAACACCGGCGCCAATTTCTATTACCACACCTGCTGGTTTTGGTGCACCGGTTACAGTTTCATTTGCATCGCCTAACATAAATGTTCCCATTATTGATAATGCAGTGGCAGGTGCCAATAACAGTATTGCTGTATCGGGCATACCCACCGGTGCTGTTATCACTAAAATAGTGGTGAAGATGAATGCCACACACACATGGATTGGCGACCTTGTGGTGGCTTTAAAAGCACCCAACGCACAGGTACTTAACCTTGACTATTGCATTAACCAGACCAATGCCGGAAACGGTGTGCTGGGACCAGCTTTCACCAATACGCTTATCAGTTCGGCAGGTGTAAATGCTTTAAGCACAGGCACACAGCCTTACACAGCTACCTTTAAAGCAGATGCAAACACAGCGGGCGGTTATTTTGGTGCCCCTACAGGGCCTACCGGTTTTGCTGCTACCACCGCTTCATGGAATGCAATTTATTCAGTGCCTAACGGCAACTGGATACTGGCATGGGCCGATGTTTTTGGCGGAGGTGATGTTGGTACATTCATTAACTGGTCTATTGACATTACTTACACTCCAATAGTTCCTTACACAGGTATATGGACTCCATCGGCCGGGTTGTTTACAGATGCTGCAGGCACAGTTCCTTATACAGGTACTGCTGTTTCAACAGTATATGCTAAGCCAGCCGCTTCTACCACTTATTCTGTTACCATCAGTGCCGGAAGCTGTACTTCGCCGGCTACTACCATTCCGGTTACGGTAAATGTGCCGGTGGCCATTACCACTCAGCCTGCCAACGCTGCGGTATGTACTGATAAAACAACTACCATCAGTGTTGCTGCATCAGGTACTTCACCCACTTATCAATGGCAGGTAAGTACAGATAATGGAACTACCTGGACCAATGTGGCAAATGGCACTAATTATGCAGGCGCCACTGCCAGTACAATTAACATTATTACACCGCCCACAACCTGGAGCGGCTACAGATACCGTGTGATAGTGAATGGTGCTGCTCCCTGCGGATCGGTTACCAGCAATGCTGTATCATTAACCGTTAACCCTTTACCAACTGTTAATGTAACTGCTGCGCCTTACAGAAGACTGTTCCCCGGTTTAAGAACTACTCTTAGCTCTACATCAACCCCTGCTGCGGCCAGCTATACATGGTTCAGAAACGGAACCGCCGTAACTGGTGCAACCGCAGGAACTCTGCTGGTGGATGTGGACGGACTGGGCGATTATTTTGTAAGGGTTACTGATGTGAACGGTTGTGTAAACAACTCTAACACTGTTTCCATACTGGATTCTTCAAACGGTAAAGTATTTATTTACCCTACACCTAACAAAGGACAGTTCCAGGTTAGATACTACAGCGTACCGGGCAACATCCTGCCTCGTACACTTACCGTATTTGATGCCAAAGGAACAAGGGTACATACCCAAACTTACACCATTGGAAGGCCTTACGACAAAATGGATGTTAACCTGGGTAACTACGGCCCCGGTGTATACTGGATTGAACTGGGTGATGTGAATGGTAAAAGAATTGTAGTGGGAAGAACTGTGGTGCTGAGGTAGAAAAATTTAAAATTCATTAATTATTAAGAGCTGCCTTTTACCGGCAGCTCTTTTTTATTTTGTAATTGCTTTATTGAAGAAAATATTTTTACTTTTAAATAAAAAACGATGCAGTCAAAAGCCACTAATGTTGACCAGTACATTACTGAGCTGCCCGAAGACAGGCAGAAAGCAATTTTGCAACTAAGAAAAGAAATAAAGAAAAAAATACCGAAGGGATTTAATGAAGAAATGAACTATGGCATGGTTGGCTACGTTGTTCCCCATTCCCTTTATCCCAAGGGGTATCATTGTGATACAAAGCTACCACTGCCATTTGTGTGCATTGCATCGCAAAAAAATCATATCGCTTTTTACCACATGGGTATTTATGGCAGTAAAAAATTACTGGATTGGTTTACTGCAGAATATCCGAAACATACAAAAGCAAAATTAGACATGGGCAAAAGCTGCATACGTTTTAAAAAAGCTGCAGACATTCCATATAAACTTTTTGGGGAACTGATGTCAAAACTTACAGTGCAGGAATGGATAGATATGTATGAAAAAAACCTTACCAAAAAAAAGTAACAGTGCTCAACTTAAACTTTACTAAAAGTGAATTGTTTTTTAATCAAATAAAACTAAAAAAAATGAAATTTTTAAAATCTTCCTGCATCATTTTAACGGCAGCATTTATTTTCGCCTCCTGTCATGATAACGAAGGAGATAAAACAACAGCAATGAAAGAACCTAAATTAAAAGAAGAAAATATCAACTATAAAATAGACAGCCTTAGCATGGATGGCTTTGTTGTATATGATGAAAACCTGGAAGGAAAACGCCCTGCAGTGCTGGTAGTGCATGAATGGTGGGGGCTGAATGATTACAGCAAAATGAGGGCAAGAGAACTTGCAAAGCTTGGCTACATTGCGATGGCTGTGGATATGTATGGTAATGGCAAACGAGCCGATAATCCAACCGATGCCGGTAATTTAGCCACTCCATTTTATCAAAATCCAGCCATGGCAAAGGCTCATTTTGACGCAGCGCTTTCAAAGTTTAAAGAATACAAACAGGTGGATACAGCAAATATTGGCGGTATTGGTTATTGCTTTGGCGGAGGCGTTTTACTAAACATCGCCAGGTTGGGCGAAGGTTTAAAAGGCGTGGTAAGTTTTCATGGAAGTTTACTAGGCACACCGGCCGATAAAAATTTACTGAAATCAAAAATATTAGTTTGCCATGGAGATGATGATAAATTTGTTTCGGCTGCCGAAGTTGCCGGATTTAAAAAACAAATGGATTCCATTGGTGCGGTATATAGTTTTAAAAGTTATGCAGGTGCTACACACGCATTTACCAACCCCAATGCAACAGCAGTGGGGCAAAAATATAATATTCCCATTGCCTACAATGCTGCAGCAGATACTGCATCATGGAAAGAAATGAAAGATTTTTTTACTGACTTGTTTAAGTAAAAGAAGTTTTGCTTTTAAATATAACCCTAGGGATGGATGTTTGAATCTTACTCATCCATCCCTCCATCGCCTTCTGCGGTTTTGCTTGAGGTGGAAACCATTTTAATAATAGTTCCAATTTCATCAGCAGTAAAATACCGCCACTTGCCCGGTGGCAGGTTGTTTAAAGTAATGTTCATAATCCTTATCCGCTTCAGCGATGTTACATTATAATCCAGCACTTCACACATGCGGCGTATCTGCCTGTTGAGCCCCTGTGTAAGTATAATACGAAAGCGGTTATCACCTTCCTGCTTTACAAAACATTTTTGCGTTACCACTCCCTGGATGCGTACACCGCTTCTCATTTTAGTAATAAAATCTGCATTGATGGATTTGTCAACGGTAACCACATATTCTTTTTCATGGCCATTGCCTGCTCTTAAAATTTTATTTACAATATCGCCATCATTGGTTAAAAAAATAAGTCCTTCACTCCGCTTGTCCAACCTGCCCACCGGAAAAATTCTTGATTTATAATTTACAAAATCAATAATATTTGTCTTGTCTTTTAAATCGGTGGTGCAGGTAATGCCTTTGGGTTTGTTTAGTGCCAGGTAAACAGAGGCTGATTGTTTTTTCTTTTTGATGGGTTCGCCGTCAATACGTACATCATCGCCGTCGGTAACCCGGTTGCCTTTGTGTGCATCTTTTCCATTAATGCTTACCCTGCATTGCTCAATGTATTTATCAGCCTCACGCCGGCTGCAAAAACCAGCGTCGCTGATGTATTTGTTTAAACTGATGTCCATAATTATTATTAAAGTACATAAAAGCAACGAAACAAAAAAAGGAAGCAACGCTTCCCTTTTTATATTCTTTTTATAAAAATCTTATTCTGCTTTCGGTGCTTCTTCTGCAGGTACTTCTGCTTTAGGCACTTTGCCATCTTCCTTCGAAATCAATTTGCCCAACTCAGATGTTCTCCTTTTTTGCTGCGCCTTTGGTGCAAACATTACCAGCATCCTTTTGCCTTCCATCTTTGGCATGCCTTCCAAAGCGCCCACATCTTTTAACCGGTCGGCAAATTTTAATAAAAGCAATTCGCCTCTTTCTTTAAACATGATAGCACGACCCTTAAACTGTACATGCGCTTTTACTTTATCGCCATCTGCCAAAAATTTTTCGGCGTGTTTTACTTTAAATTCAAAGTCATGGTCATCGGTATTGGGTGTAAAGCGAATTTCTTTTACCTCACTGGTTTTGCTTTTCGCCTTCATCTCCTTCTTCTTCTTCTTCTCCTCGTACAAAAACTTGTTGTAGTCTATAATTTTACAAACAGGTGGAACTGCCCCCGGCGAAATTTCTACCAAATCAAGTTCCTGCGATTGTGCAATTTTAAGTGCTTCGGCGGTGGGATAAACACCTGGAGTTAAGTTATCCCCAACCAATCGTACCTCAGGTACTCTTATCATGTGGTTGGTTCGGTGTTCCTGCTGTTGTTCTTTTTTAAACCGGGGATTGAACGCTCCCCTGGGCGGTCTGGGTGGAAATGCCATTTACAATTTTTAGTTTACAATGTTGTTAGTTCAGCTATTAGTTTTTAGCCTTTAGCTGTTAGTTATTAAAGTTAATATCTTGATTTGTTTTGCTAATAGCTAAAAGCTAATACCTGAGAGCTATTCTCCTCTTCTTTCTTTTATCTCCGCAGTTATTTCTGTAATAAATTCATCCACACTTTTTGCTCCTGCATCTCCTTTGCCTTGCCTTCTTACTGATACTTTTTCTTCGCTCACTTCCTTCTCGCCAATCACCAGCATATAAGGCACCCTGCCAAGTTCTGTATCCCTTATCTTCTTTCCAATCTTTTCGTTGCGGTCATCAATCTCCACACGAATATCTGCTTTTTTCAGCGATTGCAAAATAGAATTTGCGTAATCTATAAACTTATCGCTGATGGGCAAAATTTTCACCTGCAGCGGAGCCAGCCACACAGGAAATTTGCCGGCATATTGCTCCAGCAAAAATCCTATAAAACGTTCATGGGTTCCCAGCGGCGCCCGGTGAATAATAAGAGGTGTTTCGGGTTTGTTCAGGTGGTCGGTATATTCCAGTTTAAAACTCCGGCCCTGCGAAAAATCTACCTGGTTGGTGGCCAGCGTAAACTCCCGGCCAATGGCACTATATATCTGCACATCAATTTTAGGCCCGTAAAAAGCTGCTTCGTCTTTTACTTCCACAAAAGGAATGTTGGCTTCTGTCAGCACATTTCTAACCATCGTTTCTGTTTCCAGCCACAGTTCCGGTTCGTTCACATATTTGACTCCCAGCTTTTCGGGTGAGTGCAGCGAAAGCCTCATCACATATTTTTCGATGCCGAAAATTTTAAAATACTTCAGGTACATCTCGTTTACTGCCCTGAACTCATCGTTAAACTGGTCTTTTGTACAATAAATATGTGCATCGTTCATGTGCAGGCACCTTACCCTCATCAATCCAAATAATTCACCGCTTTGTTCATAGCGGTAAACTGTTCCGTACTCGGCAATACGGTATGGCAGGTCCCGGTAACTTTTTGGTTCTGCCGCATAAATTTTATGGTGATGCGGACAGTTCATGGACCTCAGGTAATATTTTTCACCATCCATTTCCATCGGCGGATACATACTGTCGGCATAATAAGGCAAATGCCCGCTGGTGATGTACATGCTTTCTTTAGCAATATGCGGTGTCACTACTCTCTTATACCCTGCTGCCTGTTCAGTTTCCTTTGCCAGCTTTTCAAGCTCTTCAATAATGATGGTACCATTTGGCATCCACAAGATCAATCCCTGGCCAACATCGTCATCCATTGTATAAATACCCAGCTCCTTTCCCAATTTGCGGTGGTCTCTTTTTTTTGCTTCTTCCACCACTGCCAGGTATTCATCCAATTCTTTTTGGTTAGGAAAACTAACACCATACACACGGGTAAGCTGTTTATTTTTTTCATCGCCTTTCCAGTAAGCGCCGGCAACACTGGTTAATTTTATTGCTTTAATAAAACCGGTGTTGGGAATGTGTGGCCCACGGCATAAATCTGTAAAGCCGCCCTGTGTGTAAAAAGTTATTTCACCATCAGTCAATCCGCTTAACAAATCAAGTTTGTATTCATCGCCCTTTTCTTCAAAATATTTCAGGGCTTCGTCTTTAGAAATGGCTTTACGTAAATATGGGTTGCTTTGCTTTGCCAGTTCGTTCATCTTCTTTTCCAGCGTTGCCAAATCTTCTTCAGTCATTTTGCGGTCGCCCAGGTCCATGTCATAATAAAAACCCCTGTCAACAGCCGGTCCTACCCAGAACTTTACTCCGGGGTACATGCTTTCTACGGCTTCGGCCATTAAATGCGCCGACGAATGCCAGAAGGTTGATTTGCCGTCGGCATCATCCCACAGCAATAACTTAAGCGATGCATCTTTATTAATAGGCCGGGTGGCATCCCACACCTGTCCGTTAATATTTGCAGCCAGTACTTTTCTTGCCAGTCCTTCGCTGATAGATTTGGCAACATCCAGTGCAGTAACGCCTTGTTCATATTCTCTTACTGCGCCATCGGGTAATGTAATCTTTATCATATCTTTATTAGTGTGCAAATTTAACGAACTATTGGCGATTATGACTATTGATTTCATTAGTTCCTGAATCTGTTTCTTTTTACTTTTGTGACAGAACTTTTTAGCTATGAAACGAATTTTTATTTTACTCATTTTTATTGCAGCCTGCACTTTTTCAAATGCTCAAAAAATAAACGGCCAATGGCGGGGTTATTTCGATTCCAAAGGTGATATTGGTTTGTTCACCGGCGGCAACACCGAGTATGTACTTGAAATAGAAATTGACGGCTCGGATGTTACCGGAAGCTCTTACACCTATTTCGAAAACAGGAAATACTATGTCATCTGTTCCTTATCGGGCACTTACAATAAAAAAGATAAAAAAATTACAGTTACAGAAACTGCCCGTGTAAAAGGCTCCACTCCCAAGGACTGGAGCGACTGCCTTCAGACACATATTCTTTATTACCAAAAAGAAGAAGGCAAAGAACTGCTGGTTGGCAATTGGAAAACAGCACCCGGCCAGCTAAGCGATTGCGGTGTAGGCTTTACTACATTAAGCCGCAGGGTTTTAAGCAATACCAATGTTACTTTCAATAAAAATTCACGTACACCTGTTACCAAACCAAATACCGAAGTTAAAATTCCTGACCTTACTGATAAAAATAAAAACAATACACCACCAGTTGTAAAAACAACACCCGTAAAACCAAAACCAATTATTACTCCCCCTGTTATAAAAAATGATTCTCCCAAAAAAACAGAAACACCCCCAACAGTAACAGCGCCTGTTATTAAAAAAGAAACCGAATTAAAAATAGATGACCAGAGTAGTTTTGAAAAACGAAACAACACTGTTATCAAAACCATTGAAATTGATAAGGAAACTTTTAAAGTTGATTTGTACGATAATGGCGATATTGACGGCGACAGCATTTCGCTGTTTTTTAATGGACGCTTATTATTGTCTCATAAAAGGCTTGGCGACAAAGCCCTCAGCCTTACGCTTACTATCGACGACAACCGTTCGGTAAATGAGCTGGTGATGTATGCCGAAAACCTTGGCGAAATTCCGCCCAACACCGCCCTGATGGTTGTTACCGACGGCGACAACCGCTACGAAGTACGCATTGCATCCGATTTGCAAAAAAGCGGTACCATTCGATTTGTTCACAAACCAAAAAATGGGCAATAAAAACGCAATAAAAAGCTTCCTTCGTCGTTATTGTAGAAACCATTATCCCAATGAAGAAGATTTACACTTCATTTACAATAGCCTGCTTTATTATTATCAGCCTTAATAATGTTAGCTGCACAAAAAGTTCAGTTGCTGCCTCAGCCCCCAAAGAACAACTGGCCCTTGGCCACTGGAACATCAACCGCATGCAGCTTAAGATATTTTACAACGGTGTTTTTGCAAAAGACAGCATTGTGCCCCAGGTTTTTTTGCCCGAAAATTATGTTGAGTTTGGCGCCAACGGAACTTTTAAATACAATTTCAATACTTCTATCCCTCAAACGGGCACTTACGAATGGACAGGTGCTGATGATTTGAATTGCGTTACATCTAACACAACATATAAATGGAAAAAACTGACGCTGATAGATGTGTTGTTTACTGTAATGAGTACTAAAACCGACCCTGCATTACCCGGCGCAACAATAGAAGTATATCAAACCTTTGTTAAGTAGTTTTCGCATAATAAATCCGTACAGTATGTTTAGCAAGCACTTCATTTTTGGAGTGCTTTTTTTATTTGCTAAAATTTAAAGTTCCATGTTACCGCAGGAATAATTGGAAACAAACTCACCTGCTTTGCCTGTATTTGTAAAGTACCATTTAATGGGCTGCCGGTTTGGTCAAAATAAATGAAGTAAGGGTTTTGCCTGCTGTAAGTATTGTAAATGCTAAACACCCATTCGCTTTTCCATTTGCGGTTTGCATTTTTCTTTGGCGTTAATATAACAGCCAGGTCAAGGCGGTGATAAGAAGGCAGGCGGTATTCATTTATGCGGCTGTACTCCTGTGTAAGCACTCCGCCAATAATATAAAAACGCTGGGGCAAAGTGGCCGCATTGCCGCTGCCATAGACAAACACGCCAGACAGTTTCCATTTTTTATTAAGTTCATAAATAGCCACAATGCTCATATCATTTCTGCGGTCGTATTTGGCAGGATATTTTTCTCCAAAATTAAGGGCAGCAAATTTTCTCCATGTCCAGCTAAGTGTATAACCAATCCAGCCCGTTAATCTTCCCTTTGCCTTGTTCACAAAAAATTCGCTGCCATAACTCCAGCCTTTGCCAAACGTAAAGGAGTTTTCGGTATCATCCAGCGAATTGGGTGTGTAACCTTCTTCATACTCTAACTGGTTTTGCATTTGCTTATAATAAAGCTCTACAGATGTTTCATAAGTATTGTCTTTAAAATTCTTAAACAAACCTGTGGCATACAGCCAGCTTTTTTGTGGCTGCACTTTGTAGGTGCTGGGCACCCATAAATCGGTGGGCAATGTTGTGCCTGCATTGCTCACCAGATGAATGTATTGCAGGTTCCTGGTTACCGATGCTTTCACAGATGTTTCATCATTGATGGCATAGCGTAGGGTAAACCTTGGCTCCCAGCCGCCATAAGATTTTACCGTTTCGCCTTTTTTATAAACTGTGCTGTCTAATTTATTGCCGTTGGCATCGGTTGTATAAATTTTATATGCACCCAACTGCTGAAACATGCTGTAACGGATGCCGGCATTAATTTTTATTTTATCACTAATTTCCCAGTCGTCCTGCATATAAAGGGCTGCTTCGTTGGCAAATTTTCTTTGAGCATTATCGGGTTTAAATACCACCGAATCCTGTTTGCCGCTTACTACCGATGGTGTAAACTGGTGATAGGTAAAAATACCACCAAACTTTACTTTGTGGCCTGTATAGGGATACAAATCAAAGTCCTGCTTTAAACTTACATCCCTTATACCAGATGCTAATTTTATTTCAAAATTATTCTGGATGGCTTTAAATGCAAAGTTATAATCGTTGTAAACAGCAGTAGTGTTGCCAAACAAACGCCTGTTAAATACATGGTTCCATCTTAGAGTTCCCGTGGCATTTCCCCAGGGAATATTTACTTTAAGGCTTTGTCTGCCGTTGGCAAAATCAAAAACATCCCTGCCGAAATAACCACTTAAATACAAGCGGTCTTTCTCACTAAAGCGGTAATTTATTTTTGTGTTTAAATCATAAAAATAATAACCGCTGCCATAAAACTGGCTTGTCTTTTTTACAAATGGTTTTGTCAGTGCATCAATATATGTTCTTCTTGCTGAAACAATAAACGATGCTTTATTTTTTTTGATAGGCCCCTGAATCGAAAATCTGGAAGCTATCAATCCGATACCCCCTTCTGCCTGAAATTTTTGGTTGTTGCCTTCTTTCATCGAAATATCCAGTACACTTGATAAACGGCCGCCGTATTGTGCCGGCATCCCTCCTTTTATTAAGGAAGTATTTTTTATGGCATCCGAATTAAAAATAGAAAAAAAGCCAAACAAATGCCCGGTGTTATAAACTGGTGCATCATCCAATAAAATTAAATTCTGATCAGGGCCGCCACCACGTACATAAATGCCTGCGCTGCCTTCGCCTGCATTGCGAACACCGGGAAGCAATTGTATGGTTTTTAATAAATCTACTTCGCCCATAAAAGCAGGGATGGCTTTTATTTGCTCAATAGGCAAAACAAATCGCCCCATCTGTGCATTCTTTACATTGGCATCTCTTTTTTTAGAACTTACAATTACCTCTTCGCCCAAGGTAGATTTTGGCAGCAGGGCAAAATTATAAAGCTGGTTGGTTTTTAAAATGATGGAGACGAGTCTTGGAATGTAGCCAACATGAGAAGTGATGAAAACATATTCGCCTTCATCTAATGTAATGGAATAAAAACCATACTGGTTACTGCTTATGCCTTTTGTTTTGCCCTGCACAGAAATAGTTGCGCCAATCATTGTTTCGCCGCTCAGCGAATCTTTTACATAACCGCTTAATGTAAAACGGTTTTGCGCCGGTGCTAATGAGGGCAGCAGGATTATGATTAAAATTATTAGTTTGTTTTTCATGCTTATTATAAAAATAAAATCTGCTGCAGATTTTATTTGGCCTTAACAGAGTCTTTTACTTCGCCGCAATGCAACATGCCTGCACCATACTGCGGATCTTTTTTACCCAAGTATGGATTTAATATTTCTGCTGTATTACTAATCCAGTTGGCTTCCTTTCCTTCGCCAAAAGCCATGGGGCAGTTTTGCCAGTAAATAGCCGGACCTTCGTAATTTATCGAAACAAAAAAAGAAGGAAACAATACTTCCGACACCGACCTGAAATCCATCCTCATTTCTTTAATATCTGCTTGCAACAGTAGCGAAGCAGCATTTATTTTTGCATCTGCAATATTTGTTTTGGCTGTTTCAAAAATACTGGCGGTATCTTTCTTCAGTTCATCAAGTTTTATACTATCAAGCAATTGGATAAACTTTCTGCAACTTGCTTTAGCAGCAGCAGTATCGGCTTCCACAAAAGCAGCTTTCATACTAAAATAAGCAGTCATTGCACTGTCAACACTGTTATTAAAAACCGGTGAATGTTTTTTCAATGCCAGCGGCGGCGGTTTTGGGCCGCTTCTGCCTCCGTTTTTACGGCTGAACATATACCAGTAATATCCGGCAATGGCAAGTATTAAAACCAGCAAACCCAGTAAAATTTTCTTCACCATACAAAAGATTTTGAACAAAGTTAATTGATAACAGCTATTTGAATAAAAAGTTTGGCAGATTGAGTTACTTTTGCCGCAAAAACATTTCGGGTTATAAATGATGGGGTAACTATTACTGCCGAGAATTAAAAAACAAATTTTCAAATTAAAAACGAATGTCCGGCCTCTCCCGAGAGTAATCGGGAGAATGAGGGTGAGATTATGTTATTAGGATTACAAAATGCCACTTTTGAATTTGGCGCAAGAACAATTGTGGAAGATGCCACCTGGCATATTCAGCCCAATGAACGCATTGGATTAATAGGGTACAATGGTACTGGCAAATCAACTATTTTAAAAGTGCTTACCGGCCAATTTACATTAAGCAAAGGCACGGTTGAAAAAGGCAGGGAAACAACCATTGGTTTCCTTCACCAGGATTTATTGAGTTTTGATACCGAAGATTCGATTCTTAAAGTTGCCATGGGCGCTTTTGAAAGGGTGCTGCAGTTAGAAATTGAAATTGAAGAACTGGGAAAAGAACTGGAAAGAACCGGCGATGAAAAACTGGCGCATGATTATGCCGATAAACTGCACGAACTGGAAGTGCTTGACGGCTACAGCATTCATCACCGCACCGAAGAAATTTTGCAGGGGCTTGGTTTTGCCAATGCCGATTTGCTAAGGCCGTATAAAGAATTCAGTGGTGGCTGGCGCATGAGGGTGTTGCTGGCAAAAATGATTTTAATGGCTCCCGATGTGTTGCTGCTGGATGAACCTACCAACCACCTTGATTTACCAAGTATAGAATGGCTGGAAAAATATTTGCAGCATTACCAGGGCGCTGTGGTAATTGTTTCGCATGACAGGTTTTTCTTAGACAGGATGGTTACAAAAATTGTAGAACTCTACCAGCAGCAACTGCATTTTTACACAGGCAATTATACTTTTTATGAAAATGAAAAAGAATTAAGGGTTGACATTCAGAAAAAAGCTTTCGAAAACCAGCAGGATTATATTCGCCAGCAATCAAGAGTGGCAGAGCGGTTTAAAGCCAAGGCAAGCAAGGCTGCCATGGCACAAAGTATTATTAAAAAGTTAGACAAATTAGAAAGAATAGAAGATGTAGAAATTGAAAGGCCCAATATCAAAATCAATTTTAAGGTAGATAAACAACCGGGCAGGATTTTATGCACACTTAAACATATCAGCAAAAGTTTTGGCGATGTAAAAATTTTGGAAAATACTGGGGCCGAAATTGACCGGGGCGATAAAATTGCACTAATTGGCGCCAATGGAAAAGGTAAATCAACCCTGCTGCGTATTATTGCCGGCACCGAATCTTTCACGGGTGAAAGAATTGGCGGACACAATGTTGATGAATCTTTTTATGCACAGCACCAGTTGGAAGCACTGAACATTAACAACAACATTTTAGAAGAAATGCAAACCTGTGGAAGCGGCAAAACCGATTTGGAATTGCGAACGCTGATGGGTTGTTTTCTTTTTGGCGGCGATGATATTGATAAAAGAATAAAAGTACTGAGCGGTGGCGAAAAAGCAAGGGTAGCTTTGGCAAAAACAATTGTAAGCAAAGCCAATTTTTTATTACTGGATGAACCTACCAATCACCTTGACATGCACTCTGTTGGTTTGCTTATTGAATCAATGAACAAATATGAAGGCAGTTTTGTACTGGTAAGCCACGACCGCTATTTCATCAGCAAAACGGCTAATAAGATTTGGGAAATAGACGACCATAAGATTGTTGAATTTAAAGGAACTTATGCAGAATGGGAAGACTGGAAACAACGTAAACTGGCAGGCTTAAAAATTGCAGAGGCCGAAAATAAAAAGCATGAGTCTAAGACACAGGCAAAAAACAACAAACCTGAAATTGCTACGCAACCAAAAATCACAAACCTGCCTGCCATTCAGGCAGGGCACAAACAACAAACAACTTCTATTGATAAAGAATTAAAGAAAGAACTGCAAAAGCATAAAAACCGTTTTCAGCAACTCGAAGAAAAAATTGCACTGCTCAATAAAAAGAAAGCTGAACTGGAAGCGGCACTGACATCGCCTGATGTTTATGGCGATAAAAACAAATTTCTGCAGGCCGAAAATGACTACAAAAAAGCTGCCTCCGAACTGGAACTGGCCAACACGGAATATGAAATAGCTTTTGAAAAAGTAATGGAACTGGAAGAAAAAATGGCCGGGTAAACAGCTTTATTTCTCAGAAGGATTCTTTTTCCCTGCTGTTAATTTCTGAAGGATACTCTTTAAACGTTTCGCCTTTGTTTCTTCTTTTTTTGCAGTAAGAATCCATTCTGCATATTCCCTTTTATTGGTAAAAGAGAGTGTTTCAAAAAATGCAGCCGCCTGTTTATTTTTGTTTAATAAAATATCCAGTTCATCAGGAACTTTAACTGTGCGTCTTTCAAAATCAACTCCCGGAGCTGGATTACCAGCGCTAAAATTTTCCACCCTCTTACCTTCCGGGTCGGGCTTTTTAAATCGAACAGCACTCCACACATGGTCAAGCGCAACCGACCTGACTCCTTCAAAACCATAATGGCCAATAAATTCCCATTTGGCATCCCTGCTCAGGTCACTTGCTATTTTTGAAGTGAGTTTGGGATAAGCCACCCACAATTTTGCTTCTGAGTTTAAAACAGGAATTACATCCTGTAAAATATCTTTCAGTTGCTTTTGGCTGATGGCAAAAACAAGCGCAAAATCAATTTTCCTGGCTTTTAGTAATGGAGTTACATTCTTGGAAAAAGAAAGTTTTACAAATTGCTTCTCTATGGATGAAGGCAGCCCCTGTATCAACAGATTCTTCTCATCTTTTAATTGCAGTTTTTCGGTCAATGATTGCGATGACATAAGCGGCCCGGTCGGTTATGGTTAAAAAATTTTGGCAAAAAAGAATCTAAAACAGTAAAAATCTTTAATACTCAACAGTTTTAATTAATAGAATGGGAGCTTACTTCGGGGGTTTTTAACGGCTTAAGCAGTTGTATAACTGTAAATTTAAAAAAAATATTTCGCAGATAAAAGCATTTAAACAAAAAAACTCCGCCTAAGGCAGAGTTTTTTATAAAATTGTTCATATTTATCTTCCCACAGGCTTATAAACAGCCAGTGCTTCAGGCATATATTCTTTTAATTTGGTAATTCTGTTTGCATCAGAAGGGTGAGATGCAAGGAACTCTGGAGGCTTTGCTCCACCAGATTGGCTCATGCGCTGCCAAAATGTAATTGCTTCATTTGGATTGTAACCCGACATGGCGGCAAAAATCAACCCGTAATGATCGGCTTCGTATTCCTGCTTGCGGCTGTTGGGTAATAAAACTCCCACCTGGGCTGTTGGTGCAAATACATTATTAAAAATACCATTTGCTTTTGGATTGCCCGATGTAAATATATCGCCGGCGATTGCCAAACCCTGTGCCACAGCTACCTGGCTTATGCGTTCGTTGCCATGATGAGCTACTGCATGCGTAATTTCATGGCCTAAAACAATCGCAAGGGCTGCTTCGTTCTGTGTAATGGGCAATAAGCCGGTATAAACTACCACTTTACCACCGGGCATGCACCAGGCATTTACTTCTTTATTATCTACCAGGTTAAATTCCCATTTATATCCTTCCAGTTCTTTGGCCAGGCCCTTGGCAGTATAATATTCAGTAATAGCTTTTGAAATCCTGGTACCCACCCTTCTTACCATTTCTGCATCTTTGTTTACCGATTCGCTCAGCACTTTGTTTTGAGAAAGAAAACTGCGGTATTCAGTAAGAGCCTGTTGTTGCAAAGTAGCTTCAGGAAATAATGCAAGTTGTTTACGGTTTGTAATTGCATTGCGGCTGCAGGCAATAAACATTGGCAGGGCAACGAGCAGTATAATCATTTTTTTCATGATGAATTATTTTTGTTTGTAAAGGCAATAAGACAATTGGCGTACCAAATTTTACCAAAGTTTGTTAACTGTATAAAGATGACAATTTTAATCCGGCGAATTGTTATACAATTTAAGAAAACTCTTGCATCATTCACAGGTTAGTATTTGATAATTTATTAATAAAAAAAGGTGCAATTATATACCGTATTATTTACTTCAATTCCTGCTTTGAATGAACTAAAATAATCCGGCAATTAAGATGATAATTAGAAAAGTTGAAAAGAATTGAAAAACTATTCAGCCCGGCGGCGGTTCTTCCTGCGGTCCCGGTATTTTAAAATGGGTATCCGGCTTTCTACGCCACGGAGTATTCTGCCAATATTTTTTTGATGAGTAAGAATAACCAATACTGCAACAGCAATAGCAAAAACCCTGTATAATATTACATCATCCCTCCATATCCATAACACAAATACCGGCAAAGCCGTTGCTGCAAGGATAGAACTTAGGGAAACATATCTGGTAAGAAAAAGTACTAAAAGAAAAACACCCACACAGCACAATGCAACAATTGGCTGCAGTGCAAATAACATCCCTGCAAGTGTGGCAACTCCCTTTCCGCCCCTGAAGCCGGCAAAAACGGGGAAGATATGGCCAACAACAGCAGAAAGCCCAAGCACTACAATCAGGCTTGTTCTGTCCCAGTCGTTGTGCAGATAGTGAGGAATGAAAATATAAAGTGAAGCGGCAAAAATTCCTTTCAGCATATCCATGCACATTACAATGGTTCCAAACTTGGAGCCCAGCACACGAAAAGTATTGGTAGCCCCCATATTGCCGCTGCCATAATCCCTGATATCAATACCAAAAAATCTTCTGCTGATGATTAATGCCGATGGAATAGAACCCAGTAAATACGCAATTAAAATAAGAATTAACTCCTTCATGCTTGTTTCTTAGTGAGTTGAGTTGAAGGGCAAAAATACTGAATAATTAAATGACTTAACCATTATTTAATATGGCATGTGTATATCTAAGCCAAGACTGTTAGCTTCAGCGCCTTAGGGATAACATAAACACTTAACCTGTCTGGCAGTGCAAACAAATCCAATCGCCCTTTTGGGTAACGGCCTTACAACGGATTGAAAAACCTTTCAGTTTTTCAATCATTATTTCCTTATCAGCTACAAGAAAACCACTCAGCAATACAATAGCACCCTTATTGGCAACTATTGCAAGAGCAGCAATGTTGGCAGTAATTACATTCAGGTTTATATTGGCAAGGATTACATCGGCATTTTCTGTTGCAGAAACAGTGTCTGCTTTTTGGAGGCTTATATTTTTACAGTCATTGGCTTCAATATTTTCCTGTGCATTTTCAATACTCCAGTCATCATTGTCTATTGCCAGAATGGAAGCCGCCCCCATTTTTTCTGCAAGTATTGCCAAAACACCGGTGCCGCTGCCAAAATCAATTACCTTTTTACCCTTAAAATCAATTGCATTCATCTGCTCCATAACAAGGTAAGTTGTAGCGTGGTGGCCGGTGCCAAAACTCATTTTTGGCGTAACAATTATTTCATGCTCTACCCCGCCAACCAGCCCATGAAATGATGCCCTTACTGCCACAAAATCATTTACAATTACCGGCTCATATTCACTCTCCCATTTTGCATTCCAGTTTTCTTCAGCTACTATAGTTGTTGAATAAGCTGCCGGAACCAATGATAAAACAGCATCCAGCTTTTTTTGATCAAAATTTTCTTCTTTTATGAAAGCTTTCAGGCAGGTATTTTCTTCTTCAAAACCTTCAAACCCTGCATCGGCAAGCAGAGCAAGCAACATATCCTTTTTTGCTGCATTTTCATTTTCAAATTCAAACCGGAGGTAATTCATAAGGTTGCAAATTATGGATAAATTATGGCGTCAGCATATTTGTAGTTGCTGCAATAAAAAAGGGCTTCCTTTTGGAAACCCCTTCTATTTATCAGTTTTTATATTTAATTCTGATTAGGCTGCTCGTCCTGCTGCGGCCTTTGTTGCTGCATCTCAGGCTTAGGCATGAGTGCTTTACGGCTTAGTTTAAACTTGCCGGTCTTATGGTCAATACCAATCAGTTTCACTTTTACCCTATCACCTTCTTTAAAAATACCTTCCATTGTATCAAGACGCTTCCAGCTTATTTCACTGATGTGCAATAAACCTTCTTTCTTTGGTAAAAATTCAACAAAAGCACCAAACTCTTTAATGCCTTTTACGGTAGCTTCATACACTTCGCCAACTTCGGGCATTGCAACCAGGCCTTTAATCCAGGTAAGTGCTTTGTCCAATCCTTCTTTAGCAGCAGAAAAAATACTCACTTCGCCTACATTGCCTACTTCTTCAATAGTAATGGTAGTGCCGGTTTCTCTTTGTATTTCCTGAATCACTTTACCCTGCGGCCCTATCACTGCTCCAATAAATTCTTTGTCAATAAATATCTTCACCATTCTTGGTGCATGTGGTTTCACATCGGGCCTTGCAGCATCAATAGTAGCATACATAGCATCCAAAATGTGTAACCTTCCCTTGCGTGCCTGTGCTAATGCCTGGCGCATTACATCCATGCTAAGGCCATCTACTTTAATATCCATCTGCACACCGCAAATACCATCTCTTGTTCCGGTTACTTTAAAATCCATATCACCCAAATGATCTTCATCACCGAGTATATCTGTTAATATAGCATACTGATCGCCTTTTGAAATTAAGCCCATTGCCACACCACTCACATGTTTTCCAATAGGCACACCTGCATCCATCAATGCCAGCGAACCGGCACAAACAGTTGCCATACTTGATGAACCGTTTGATTCTAAAATATCACTTACTACCCTTACTGTATATGGATACTCACTGCCGGGCATCATTTTTTTAAGTGAACGCATAGCAAGATTACCATGCCCAACTTCACGACGGCCAACGCCTCTCATCATCTTTACTTCGCCGGTGCTGAACGGTGGAAAATTATAATGCAGGAAAAACTTAGTGTAGGTAGAAACTGCTGCACTTTCCATCAATGATTCATCCAGCTTGGTTCCCAGGGTAACTGTTGTAAGCGATTGTGTTTCGCCCCTGGTAAATAAAGCAGAACCATGCGGTGTTGGCAACGGATCTGTTTCCATGCTTAACTGGCGAATATCTTCTGTGCCTCTTCCATCCAAACGTTTTCTGTCGTTCAAAATCATATCTCTAACCACATTGTATTGGAGTTCGCCAAAATAATGGCCAATCAAAGCTTTGTCGGCATCAGGTAATTCTTCGCCCAGAAAAGTCTTTACTTCATCTTTCAATGCAGCAAAAGCATCTGTCCTTTCATGCTTTGCAGAAGCAGCAGCAGAAATAGCGTACATTTTATCTTTAGCAAAACCAATAATTTTTTCGTTCAGTTCTTCATTGCGGTAAGGCTTTTTATATTCTCTTTTACCTTTTACACCAACAAGGTCTCTCAGGTCGGCCTGTGCTTTTATTTGTACACGAATGACATCATGCGCCAGTTCCAGTGCCTTCACCAAATCTTCTTCCTGGCATTCTTTTGCCTCGCCTTCCACCATCATGATATTTTTGTCAGTGGCGGCTATCAAAAATTCCAAATCACATTTCGCCAGTTCAGTTCTGGTTGGGTTGATGATAAACTGTCCGTCCAAACGGCCAATTCTTACTTCACTAATAATTTCCTGGATGGGAATATCAGAAACTGCAAGCGCCGCTGAGGCAGCTAAGCAAGCCAACGAATCAGGCAATACTTCTGCATCGGAAGAAACCAATGAAACCAGCACCTGCACATCGCACAAATAATCTTCGGGGAACAAAGGCCTTAAAGCTCTGTCAATTAATCTTGAGGTAAGAATTTCGTAATCATTCAGCCTGGCTTCTCTTTTAAAGAAAGAACCTGGTATGCGGCCTGCTGAAGCAAATTTTTCCTGGTAGTCAACACTCAAAGGAAAAAAACTTTGTCCTTCCTTTGGTTCTTTATTGGCAACAACTGTTGCCAGAATAATACAATTGCCCTGGCGCACTGTAACAGCGCCATCTGCCTGGCGGGCAAGTTTGCCAGTTTCGATAGTAACCTGGCGGCCACCACCTATATCAAACGTAATGTTTTTGGGATTTAATAGAGACATAAAATATCCGGGGTTTGGTGTTTACTGTCGTAAAACGGCAAACTGTTATTAAACGAATAAATCCCAACTGGCAAAATCGTTTCAGTTGGGAATATCCTTTAGTTCATTATTTATAATTATTTGCGGAGGCCTAATTTCTCAATTAATGCCCTGTAACCTGTAAGGTCGTGTTTGCTCAGGTAAGTTAATAAACGCTTGCGCTTACCAACCATTTTCATTAACCCTCTTTGCGAAGAGAAATCTTTTTTGTTGATTTTCAGGTGGTCCGAAATGTGGTTGATTCGCTCGGTCAAAAGAGCGACCTGACCTTCGATAGAACCTGTGTTGGCTGGTTTGCCACCAAAAGTGCTAAAAATGTCTGCTTTTTTTTCTGTTGTTAAATACGGCATCTCAATTTTTTTTTAATTTCATCCAAATAAATATCTCAATAAGTGGGCGCAAAAGTAAGTCAATATTTCTGGAAAATGGCAATTTTAAAGGTCTAATTTGCATTTTGGTATTAAATTGCCCCTTCCCAAACCCATTTTAGTGAAGAAACTGATTTTTACTGTTACCACCGACCTCAATTTCGACCAGCGCATGATCAGAATCTGTACTTCGCTGGCCACAGCCGGCTATGATGTCTTACTGGTGGGGCGAAAAATGAAAGACTCTGCTGAATTAAGCAATCAAAACTTCGGTCAAAAGCGGCTTAACTGCTTTTTTCAAAAAGGGAAACTCTTTTATGCCGAATACAATATCCGCCTGTTTTTCTTCCTGCTTTTTAAAAAAGCTGACTGCATTTGTGCCATTGATCTGGACAGTATCCTTCCCTGCTACGGGATTTCTACACTAAAGAAAACAAAACGGGTGTATGATGCCCATGAATTGTTTTGTGAGATGAAAGAAATTGCTTCCCGGCCGGCTGTTTACAAATTTTGGAAAAAAATTGAGCGATATACCGTTCCAAAGTTTTTGCTTGGCTATACTGTAAACCAACCCATAGCAGATGAATTCAAAAAAATGTATGAGGTAAATTATGAAGTGATACGCAACATCGCTTTACTCCGGGAAATTAATGCTCTGCCCAAAACAGAAAAATTCATTTTATACCAGGGCGCTGTAAATGAAGGAAGATGTTTTGAAACATTGATACCCGCCATGAAAAATGTGGACAGTAAACTTATTATTTGCGGCGATGGAAATTTTATGCAGCAGGCACAGCAATTGGTAAAAGAAAATAAGCTGGAAGAAAAAGTAATCTTTAAAGGAAAAATAAAACCCGATGAGTTGAGGACAATTACTCAACAGGCTTACATCGGTATTACTTTGTTTGATGATAAAGGTTTAAGCAATTACTATTCGCTGGCCAACCGGTTTTTCGATTACATACATGCAGGCATTCCGCAGCTTTGTGTTGATTACCCTGTATATCATGAAATTAATGAAGACACCCCAATTGCTTTATTGGTAAATGATACAAGTGCAGAAAATTTAGTGGCTCAACTGAACAATTTACTCAACAATGAGGTTTTGTACAATGAGCTGCAGCAAAACTGTATGATGGCAAGAGAAAAATACAACTGGCAGCAGGAAGAAAAAAAATTAATTCAGTTTTACAACAACATATTTGGATAAGCATCTTCACATAGTAACACATGATGTACCCTGGCCTGCCGATTTTGGCGGCGTGGTAGATTTGTTTTATAAACTAAAAGCACTGCAGCAGCAAGGCATACTCATTCACCTGCATTGCTTTACACAAGGCAGGGCAGCACAGGTAGAACTGAATAAATACTGCGTTGAAGTAAATTATTACAAAAGAAAAAAAAACGCAGGCAGTTTTTCTTTTACGCTTCCTTTTATTGTTAATTCAAGAAAGAATGAGGAACTGATCAATAAATTAAAGAAAGATAATTATCCTGTTTTATTAGAAGGCATTCATTGTACTTATTACTTACACAATGGCGAATTAAACAACAGGAAAGTTATAGTAAGATTACACAATGCCGAGTTTGAATACTATAAACACCTGGCAAAGCATGAAGGCAATTTGCTGAAGAAATTGTATTTCTTAAACGAAAGCAGGCTGCTAAAAAAATATGAAGCATCCATTGCCAATGCTGCAACTTTTGTTGCAGTAAGCAAAGAAGATACAATTCTTTACAAAGAAAAATTTAACGCAAAAGACATTCAATACCTGCCGGTTTTTATTCCCTACACAGAAGCAATTGGTAAAGAAGGCAAAGGATGTTTCTGTCTTTATCATGGCAACTTATCGGTAAATGAAAATGAGAAAGCTGCTACATGGTTGCTGAAAAATGTTTTTAATAATACAGCTATTCCATTGGTTATTGCCGGCAAAAATCCTTCGGCAACATTAGAGCGGCTGGCACACAAACAAAATAATACCTGCCTTGTTGCCAACCCATCCGAAAAAGAAATGCAGGACCTTATTTCCAAAGCACAAATAAATGTGCTGCCTTCTTTTAATAATACCGGCATCAAACTAAAACTGCTGAATGCATTGTTCAACGGAAGGCATTGTCTTGTGAATGATAAGGGAGCCGAAGGCGCTGGAGTTGAAGCTGCCTGCCATGTTGCTAATGATGCAACTACATTCCGCAATACAATTAAAGCATTGTATGAACAGCCTTTTGATATAAAAGAGATACAGGAACGCAACGCATTACTTCAAGGGCTTTATAATGATGAAGCCAATGCAAAAAAGTTAGTGGAAATAATCTGGTAACAATATTACACAGTAATAGAAGCATTGTCCCACACTTTACCCATTTCGGTTTTAATGGTACGGGCAGGAAATTTATTAATCACCATATAATCATGTGTGGCCATGATGATGGTAGTGTTGTAGTCTTTGCAAATATGAAACAGCAGCGACATAATCTCATCACTTGTTTCGGGATCAAGGTTGCCCGTTGGTTCATCGGCCAGTATCAGTTTGGGAGAATTGAGTAATGCCCTTGCAATGTCCACCCTTTGCTGTTCGCCGCCGCTTAATTCAAAAGGCATTTTAAACCCTTTTGTTTTCAATCCCACTTTATCCAGTACATCTGTAATTTTTTCGTCCATTAGTTTTTCATCTTTCCAGCCAGTGGCTTTTAAAACAAACTTCAGGTTTTGGTGCACATTCCTGTCGGTAAGCAATTGAAAATCCTGGAACACCACGCCCAGGTTTCTCCGCAGGAAAGGAACCGTTTTCCATGTCAGTTCCTTTAAATCATAACCCACTACGGTACCGCTGCCTTCGGTCAGTTGCAAATCGCCGTACATGGTTTTAAGAAGGCTGCTTTTACCAGTGCCGGTTTTGCCCACTAAGTACACGAACTCACCTTTATCAACCGTAATATTAACATCGCTTAAAATAAGGCTGCTGCCCTGAAAAATTTTTACATTCTTTAATTCAACTAATGATTGAGGCATACTTTTTAAATTATCAGTTAAGGGTTATTGGCAAATGTAGCTTTTAGGATTTCTTAAAAGAAAAATATTTTATGCAGGGATGTTAAAAGTTGGCGAATTGAACCAGTAATGAACCGGACCAGGTAATGGCCCTTTAAGGCCTGTGCTTGTCGTGGAGAAGAAATAATAATACCTGCTGCAAACAATTTTACGCAAAGGCCGTTAAAGATGGCCTGACTAAACCAATCAAAAATGAAATACAATAAAATAGTTTGCTGCCTGCTGGTCGGTTCCTTAATAACCAATAAAGGTTTTACACAGGCAACAGTTACCGCTAAGGAATTTAAAGTTGCTATTGGGTGCTGGCAGGGAACGCTGACATACCTTGACTACAGCACTAATAAACCCTTCAGTATGTCGGCCAACCTGGATATAAAGCAAATAAATAACACGAACAGTTTTTCGTTTGCCAACTTTTACCCCAAAGAACCCAATGCAAATTCCGTTGACACTGTTCTTCTCTCGGCCGATGGTAAATTCATTGATGACGAAACCGTCCGGTCGAAGCAAAGGCAGAAAGATGGCAGCTTAAAAATAATTACCCAGAAGGAGGGTATTGATGGCAATGATCATAAGAAAGCGCTATTCAGGTTTACTTATATTTTGGGTAGCAATATTTATTATCATAAGAAGGAGGTTAAGTTTGTTAATACAACTGAATGGATTACCAGGCATGAATATAAATATGTTCCCTGCAAGAAATAATTAATACACAATCTCCTCCTCCCCCAACTTAATCACCAATTCCTTCTTCTCCCCTGCTTCCACCCTGCCAATAACCTGTGCAGCAATATTAAATTGTTCTGCTGCGGCAATCATCGCAGCTGCATCGGCGGCATCGCAATAAATTTCCATGCGGCAGCCCATGTTGAACACTTCGTACATTTCCCTGTTGCTGCTGCCGCTGTTTTCTTTAATGATATTGAATATTTCGGGAGGGGCAAATAAATTATCTTTTATAACCTTCAGGTGTCTTAACGGTTTTAAACCGTCTGACTCCGCCGGCGATGGCAAATATTTCATACACTTGGTTTGCCCGCCGCCGCTGCAATGGATAAGGCCATGTATTTTATCAAAATGATTTTCTAAAAGTATTTTCATTACCGGCGCAAATGTTCGGGTAGGACTCAGCAATAATTCTCCAATTTTGAATTTTGAATTTTCAATTTCATCCTGTATCCGGTACTTCCCAATATAAACCACATCACCCGGCAATTTGGTATCAAAACTTTCCTTATAATTTTCTGCATAAAATTTATTCAGCACATCATGCCTTGCACTGGTAAGGCCGTTGCTGCCAATGCCGCTGTTGTAAGTTGTTTCATAACTGGCCTGGCCGTAGCTTGCAAAGCCAACAATAACATCGCCTGCTTTTATTTTATCATTGCTGATGATCTTATCTTTTGGCCAGCGGCATGTCATGGTGCCGTTTACTGCCACTGTTCTTACCACATCGCCTACATCGGCAGTTTCGCCACCGAGGTAATGAATGTTTACTCCATAAGTTTTCAGTTGCTCAAACAGTTCCTGTGAGCCATTGATGATTTGCTGCAGCACTTCGCCGGGAATTAAATTTTTGTTCCTGTCTATCGTGGAATTAAAAACGATGTTATCATAAATACCCACACACAATAAATCATCCAGGTTCATCACAATAGCATCCTGTGCAATGCCTTTCCAAACAGAAACGTCGCCGGTTTCTTTCCAGTACAAATAAGCCAGTATACTTTTTGTTCCGGCACCGTCGGCATGCATTACGTTAATGAAATTATCGTCATTGCCAAGATAGTCAGGATAAATTTTACAAAATGCATTGGGAAACAATCCATGATCGAGATGCTGCACTGCTGCATGCACTTCCTCTTTCTGGGCAGATACACCACGTTTGGAGTAGAGAGACATTGACAATTAAGAATTAAGAATTAAGAATGCCGCAAAATTACAACGCAATTATCCATTATCCATTTTAATATTATCCATTATCAATTATTCATTATCAATTCTCCATTATCAATTAGATTTGCAGCCAGCAAATGAAAGTACATTACTCAACAGAAGACTTACCTGCATTCAGAAATGCCGCCATCACCATTGGCACATTTGATGGTGTTCATCTTGGCCACCTGCAAATCATCAATCACTTAAAAGAAGAAGCACAAAAAAACAGGGGCGAATCTGTCATCATTACTTTTCATCCTCATCCCCGTAAAGTGGTTTCCTCCGTTATTACCGGTGTAAGGCTTATCAATACGTTGGATGAACGGATTGAGTTACTGGCAAAAACAGGTATTGATCACCTGGTGGTGGTTCCCTTCACCGATTTTTTTGCCAACCAGGAAGCAGAAGAATACATCAGGGATTTTTTGGTAGAAAAATTTCATCCCCAAACCATCATCATTGGTTACAACCACCGCTTTGGCAAAGAACGCAGCGGCGATTATAAACTGATGGAAGAAAAAGCCCCCGTTTATAATTATGATTTAAAAGAAATACCCGAACACCTGCTGGATGCAGTAAAAGTCAGCAGCACAAATATCCGCAACGCCATTTTGCATGGCAATATTGATGAAGCCAATAAGTTGCTGGGCTACCATTTCTTTTTTGAAGGCCAGGTGGTGCATGGCGATAAAATTGGCCGAACTATCGGTTATCCTACTGCCAATTTAAAAAGCCCCGACGAAGAAAAGATTGTACTCCACGATGGTATTTATGCTGTGTATGCAACAGTTGATGCTACAAACTATAAAGGCATGATGAGCATCGGCTTCAGGCCAACAATAAATGGAAAGAAAAGAGTGGTGGAAGTAAACCTTTTTGATTTTGAAAAAGAAATTTACGGGCAAACCATTCGTGTGCAGGTAAAAAAATACCTGCGCCCCGAAATAAAGTTCGACGGACTGCAGGCATTAAAACTTCAACTGCACAAGGATAAAGAAAATAGTTTGGCTTACCTGTGATTGGTTATTTTAACCCTGTTAAATTATAATCATTCCGCTTTCTATATTTGCACTAATGACCTATCAGCAAACAATTGATTATCTGTACGCACAGCTCCCCATGTTCAGCCGCATTGGCGCAGCAGCTTACAAAGAAGATTTGCACAATACCATCGAACTCTGCAACTGGCTGGGCAATCCGCAAACAACATTTAAAAGCATACATATTGCCGGCACCAATGGCAAAGGCAGCACCAGCCACATGCTGGCAGCCATACTGCAGCAGGCAGGTTACAAAACCGGTTTATATACTTCGCCGCATTTAAAAGAGTTTGGCGAACGGATAAAGATCAACGGCAAAATGGTGGATGAAAATTTCGTTATTAATTTTGTTGAACGTACAAAAGAAATTACCGGCAAAGTAGAGCCTTCTTTTTTTGAACTAACCGTTGCCATGGCCTTTGAATATTTTGCGATGCAAAAAGTGAACATTGCAATTATTGAAACCGGCCTCGGCGGCAGGCTCGACAGCACAAACATCATCACTCCCCTCCTTTCCGTCATCACCAACATTGGTTACGACCACATGAATATTCTTGGCAATACTTTGCAGGAAATAGCCAGGGAAAAAGCCGGTATCATCAAACCCGGAGTGCCGGTGGTAATTGGAGAATATTTACCCCAGACAAAAAATATTTTTATTGAAAAAGCAACAAAAGAAAATGCCCCCGTTTATTTTGTGCAGGATGAATACAAGGCAGGCAATATCAGCATAAACAGCAAAACCCTCCAATGTGATGTTACCAGTAACCTGCATAAAATAACAGAACACTTCACCCTCGATTTAAACGGCATTTACCAAGCCAAAAATCTCTGCACCGTTTTATGTGCCGAAGGTATTTTAATGCAGCGGGGTTTTGCAATAACAAATCAGCAGGAAAAATTTGCACTGGCCAATACAAAAAAACTCACCGGGCTTTTTGGCCGCTGGGATGTGGTAAATGAACAGCCAACTGTAGTGCTGGATGTGGCACACAACGAAGACGGCATTAAACAGGTCATTAGTCAATTGGCATTAATAAGCAGCACCGCCCGGCAAAAACATTTTGTTATTGGCATGGTAAAAGATAAAGAAGCAGATAAAGTATTAACCCTGCTGCCAAAAGATGCCCGCTATTATTTTACCAATGCACATATACCAAGGGCATTGCCGCATCATGAATTAAAAACCAAAGCAGCAGCCTTTGGTTTGACAGGAGAAAGTTTTGATGATGTGAATGAAGCTATTGCTGCCGCAAAACAAAAAGCCGGCGCAGATAATATTATTGTTGTTTGTGGAAGTGTGTTTGTAGTGGGGGAAGTGGAGCGTTGATTAAATGATCAACAATGATTTTGGTGCTGATTGTTTTGACTTTTGCAGGGTTGATCAATAGTTTTATGTAGTACAAGAGTGCGACGCCAATGAAGCCGGGCTGTGTACTTATGCCTGGCTAACAAAACTATGCTTCATCTTACCCATCAAATCTGTTTCCAGCATGCGGTAAGCAATTTGTATCATGTTCTTAAAAGCAGTGGCATGAGAAATGCCGTGGCCAATAATAACCGGCTTGGCAACACCCAGCACAGGCACACCGCCATATTGCTCAAAATTAAAACGGTCAAAATGTTCGTCGGCAATGTTGCGGCGTTTTACAATATCATAAATACTTTCGGCAAGTTTCAACACAACGTTTCCGGTAAAGCCCTCGCAAACAAAAACATCGGCCTTGTTCATTAAAATATCACGGCCCTCCACATTGCCAATAAAGTTTACCTGTGCATTTTCTTTTAATAAAGCGTAAGCAGCCTGCGCCAGCAAATTACCCTTTCCTTCTTCTTCGCCCAGGTTTACCAAACCTACCTTGGGGTTGTCAAAATTTAAAATGTGCTGTGCAAACAAAGAACCCAGCACAGCAAACTGGTTCAGGTTTTCAGGCTTGCAGTCGGCATTAAGGCCCACATCCACCAGCAGGCCAAGTGTTCCATCTTCACGGGGCAAATAAGCGCCAATGGTGGGGCGTAACACGCCTTCAATAGCTTTAATGCTGAACAAAGCGCCTACCATCATAGCGCCTGTGTTGCCTGCGCTGATAAAGGCATCCGTTTTGCCAGTAGCCAGCAAATGAAACCCTATTGCAATGGAGGAATCTTTCTTTTCTTTTAATGCCTTGGTGGGGTGTTCATTCATTTCAATTACCTGCGGTGCATGAACAATGGAATATTTATCTGCAGGAATATTATTATCAGCAATGTGCTGGTTTATTTTTGCCTCATCGCCTATCATCACCAGGTGAACATCGGCCGCAGAAGATGCTAAAAATGCTGCAACACCTTTCACCGCTTCCAAAGGTGCAAAATCGCCGCCCATCATGTCTAATCCTATCTTCATGGCAAGTGTATTAAATAAAAAATTCTAAACCCTAAACTCAGTAACGAATTTAGAATTTAGAATTCACACTCAGAAAAATATTATGCTTTAAGCGGCGCTTTTTCGGCAACCACTTTTCCTTTGTAATATAATTTTCCTTCTTTAACATGGGCACGATGGCGTACATGTATTTCGCCTGTTGTGCTGTCTGTGCTTAACGTAGCAGCAACTGCTTTGTAATGCGT
This sequence comes from Bacteroidota bacterium, assembly GCA_031384415.1. Lineage (GTDB taxonomy): Bacteria > Bacteroidota > Bacteroidia > Chitinophagales > Chitinophagaceae > Ferruginibacter. The sequence goes on along the minus strand of JANNAM010000192.1, from coordinate 15,030 downwards.
TCTTCTTTTTGCACTTCTCTGCTGACTATGGCGGCGTTTGGGATTTGGCATGATCTCTTATTTTAAATTTTGTATTAAATTAATTATTGCTTCTTTACTTTTTTGGGTTTCTTAAACTTTTCCAGTCCTTTCCACAATTGGTTGGCATTATGTTCCGATATGGTGGCTTTCATTTGCTGCAGCTTCTCCAGCACTTCCTTATTGCATTTCGATTCGCCCAGCGCTGTTTCGCCACAAAACTTCTGGTTTGGTATGCTCAGCAAAACAAATTCATAAATCCAGTTGCCCACATCAATATGGCTTTCTGTACGGGGGATGTAAAAAACATCCGGGTCTTCTTCCTGCTCATTCATCTCTTCGGGATTGGTAACAAGCTTTATCAGCATATTAAATTCATCCCAAAGTTCCACAGTAATAGTATTGCCGCAACGGTCACACACTACATCTGCCTTACCATCCACTTCAAACTTAAGCAGCATAAAACTGCTCTTCTTATCTAATTGCAGCTTAATGGTTGCCTCGCAATTGGTAAAGTCTGTTATCCCCTTTTCAGCAAAGAACTTATTATCCACCGTGTAATTAAACTCATGAATACCGGGCTTCAACCCCACAAATGCTATCTCAAATACCCGTTTATTAGCCATTACGGATGGTTTAAAGGACGGCAAAGGTAGGTTTTTTCAGTTTAAAATTGCAATTAAAAGGGATTTATTGGCCAAAATAACCGGGGCAAACTTGCATTTTTGGTAATTTTAATGCTCTATGAGCAACAAACGTTTTTGGTGGGTAACTAGTTCGCTGGTTTTACTGGCCGTTTTCATCCGTATCTACAGCGCCAGCGCCAGCCGGGTCGAAAGCAGCTATTCCACCGGCATTTACCCTGTTTTCACTTCTTTTTTGAGAATTCTCTTTGGCTGGCTACCATTCAGCAGTGGCGATATTTTCTATGGCCTTCTTATTGGCTGGCTTTTATGGAAGTTTATTAAATCGGTGATTGCACTGTTCAGGCGCAGGGTTACCAAACAGAGTTTTTTAAGAGGAACTAAGAAATTTGTTTTACTGATACTAAGCCTTTATGTAGTCTTTAATCTTTTTTGGGGCATCAATTATAACCGGCAGGGAATAGCCCAACAAATTAATTTGACAATAGATACTGTAATATACAACGATCTTAAACAAATTACTTTTCTGCTGGCCGAAAAACTGAACAGCACAAAAAAATACCTTGTTGACAATAAGGTTACTTATCCTTCCAATAGTCAATTGTTTAAAAAAACAGCAGCAGCTTATTCCAAAGCAAAAGATTCCCTGCCTTTCCTTGCTTACAATCATCTTTCAATAAAAACTTCGCTTTGGGGCTGGCTGGGAAATTATACTGGGTTTACCGGTTATTACAACCCATTTACCGGCGAAGCACAGGTTAATACAACAGTGCCAAAATTTTTACAGCCTTTTATTGCCTGCCACGAAGCAGCCCATCAAATTGGTTATGCAAAAGAAAATGAAGCCAATGCGGTTGGGTATTTAGCTGCAATATATTCCGGCGATAGTTTGTTGCTGTACTCCACTTATTTCGACCTGTATATATATGCAAGCCGTGGATTATTTTTTCAATCTTATCTGAATAAAGATACCGCTGTGATGCAGGAGGTTCGTTCAAAACTCAGTATTGAAGTGAAGGCCGACATTAAAGAATTGTACGAATTTTACCGCAGGCACAAAAATCCAGTGGAACCGCTAATAAGAGAAGGCTATGCTTTTTATTTAAGAAACAATAAACAGCCAAAGGGAATAAAATCTTATGACGAAGTAATTGGATTTATTGTGGCGTATTATAAAAAATATGGAAGAATATAATTTCGAAACAGGCCCTGCAACTAAAAACTATTCTTCCACATCATGCTCTCCACTGGTTTGTTATGCTGGCCGCTGTATTTTGCGTTTTTCTTCTGGTTGTATTTTACTTCAATCTCGCCATCCACCGGAAAATAAATCAACTGCCCGATGGGCATTCCTGCATAAACCCTTACGGGCTGCTTAACAGAAATCTCCAGTGTCCAGTTGCCGCAAAAACCCACATCGCCTTTGCCGGCAGTAGCATGAATATCTATACCAAGCCTCCCGGTAGAAGATTTCCCCTCCAGAAACGGAACATGAGCGTGTGTTTCGGTGTATTCGTCTGTAACGCCCAGGTAAAACTCATGTGGCTGCAATACAATTCCCTCTTCCGGAATTTCAAAATGCTCTATTGTGTTATGTTTTTTTGCATCCAGTTCTCTGTTGCTGTAAGTTGCCAGGTATTTACCCAGGTGCACATCATAACTGTTGCTGCCAAGGCAATCCCTGTCATAAGGAACAATCTTAATAGTTCCTTTTCCAATTTCTTCCAGTATTCTTTTGTCGCTTAAGATCATTTTATTTTTTTGTAACGGGCTTCAGTACATATGGCAACTTCGTTGTGTCACTCACTTTTACTGCATACCTTTATTGAGCAATTAATTTGAAGTGCAAAACTAGAATCAACAATCCGCAATCTAAAATCTAAAATCTTCACAGTGCCGTTGGTTTATCAACAAAATATTAACGCTGTAACAAAAATAGGTGTTTGGCATATTGCAGAACCCGAAGATTTTTTTTTTGCATCAGTGCCGCTGCAAAAAGAAATAACACATCCCCATAAAAGGTTGCAGCACCTGGCAGGAAGATTTTTACTAAAAGAACTCTACCCCGATTTTCCAATTGAACTTATTAAAATTGCGGATACAAGAAAACCGTTTCTGGAAGATGAGGCATTTCATTTCTCTATATCGCATTGTGGAGATTATGCCGCTGTGATGGTTGGCAAAACATACAGGGTTGGGGTGGATGTAGAAATGATAACAGAAAAAATCGACAGGATTATTCCCAAATTTTTAAGCGCTGAAGAAGTATTGTTGTTACAAAAGGACAGCATTGAAAAAACAGCCACGCTGTTTTGGAGTGTAAAAGAAAGCATTTATAAATGGCAGGGCAAGGACGGTGTTGATTTTAAAAAACACATTCACATAGAAAAAATTTCGGGAGACGAAAGCCAGGGAACAGTGCATTGCCATTTTAAAGAAACAACAGCCTTGCATGTTCATTATCTTTTTTTCAACAACAATTATCTTACCTGGGTTTTAACTGAACACTGATGGCCGCTCATAACCCGGATCCTGGTTAAGTAAAGTTTTCATAGATTCATATAAGCCGGGGTAAAATGTTTTCATTTCCCGTGGTTTTTCAAAAAAAAGTTCTGCACTCTCTGCCCAAAACTCCTGGAAATTTTTTAGGGCGTAATCCGAATACAAGCCGCCCTCAACATTTTTTTCCTGGTCATAAGCTTTGTTGGCGCTTCCGGTAAAGCTGCTGAATGAGTCGTGGAAATTTTCATCCATATTATCCTCCACTTCAAATGTCTGGTAATATAAAGCATGCGCCAGTTCGTGAAGTCCTACATTTTGTCCGTCTGCAGGATATTCATATCCTTCCAAAAAATGTTTCCACGAAATATTGATTGAATGGCCAGACACATTTCCCTCAAGCAAACAAATGGAAGGTTGTATTCTTATAAATTCTTCAGGGTATACATGTATAAATTCAAAATAAGGTAACATGTATTTTTCGAGGCCGAATGTGAGCTGCACTGCAGCGGCACAAATCAACACCGGCATTTCCTTAAACCCTGCTTTATCATGTATTTTAAAAGTCTTGCTGCTGATAAATTTTTGCAGTCTTTTTATAAAGCGCTCCTTTTCTGTAAGCACCAGTCCATTAAAATATGGGAACCGTTTAACAAGAATTGCGGTAAGCTCTTCATCCGAAAAATCAAGTTCGTCGCCATAATAAACAATTGCCCTTGTATTTAATATCCCATCTCCATGAGTTCGCTTTTCAGGGTAAGACAACAGCTCTTCTGTATTACCGCTTATTTTTGAACGGGGAAAAATTACAATAAGAAATGCTAAAAAAGAAATGACTGACATTACACTTGTGCCAATGTAATCCTGCATCTGAATTGTATAGGCAATTATCAAACCCATGAAACAGAAGAAAAGTAATATTTGAACTTTTCTATCCTTCATTTTCTTCACTTTCTGTTCCCTCCAGCAAAGGAATATCACCCACCGATGCACCGGCAATACCTTTTACAGACCCATACATTCCACTTGTACTCAATAAAACTTTTTCCAATTGTTTTTCTCTCTCCTTCCACAATTTTTCCATCTGTATTCTTTCTTTGCTGATAGATTGTTTCATTGACATAAAACCTTCTACTATTGCTTCCATCTGCCCACGAAATTCGTTACCGGTAAGATAATTGTACAGCATCTGCATTTTATCGCCCTTACCCTCCTGAGCTTTTTGTGCATCAAATATTTTAATGATTCCGCTGCGTAATAAATATGCCACACTGCTTACTTCATTAAAATTGCAAACCCACACACCGTCTTTCTCTCCAAACTTATCCATGTCTTTAGGAAAAACCTGCGATACCAAAATGGCAACATCTGCACCGGTGTTTCGTTTATCAGCTTTTAGTTTATCTATCCAGCCATTGCTCCATGCCTTGGTGCGTTTGCTTTCGTAAATAATTTTACCGCATACCGTGCCACTGCTGTTGCGTATCAGTTGTATGCAATCTGCGCCTTCTACACCCTTGCCAACTTCTTCTATCACATCAAAAGGAAAATGTTCATTCAATATTTCTTCCAGCAATAATTCCTGGCTTTCGCCCTGCAACTGCATACTGCCTTGTTCATTTTTCCTTCTCAGTTCTTCTATCAGTTTTTGCTGCTGTTCCATTTGCACTTTAAATTCCCTTGTTTTAAGGTCAAATATTTCCTGCTCTCTTTTAATAGTGCTTGCTTCAATCTCTTTTCTTTTTTCTAAAAACCGTTTTTCAATTTCTACTTCCAGGTTTTTCTGTTTTTCTTCCAAAGCATTTTTTTCCCTCAGCAAATCCAGTTCTTTCTTTTGTAAATCCTGCAGTTGCTGTGTTTTTATTTTGGCTTCTTCTTCCAGCGATTTTAATATGGCGGCAGTTTCATCCGAAGCTTTTTTTACAGCATCATTTACGAGCAAATTCTTTTGCTTTTCAAATTCTTCTTCCTTCTTTTTCTGCCAGTCCATCATTTTACCACGAAGTTCTTTTTCCACTTCGTTTTTAAGGCTTTCATTCAGCTCAAACTGGTGCCCGCAATTGGGACAGGTAATTTCATTTGCCATTTCTTATTTATTATAGTAATTGTTACAAATTAATTAATAAAAATTTGTTTTAAAAAAGAATTAATAATGCAGGTCAAAAAGATTTCCTGAAAAAATAAAATCCATTTCAAACATTTATTACGTAACTGCTCTGCATGCCAATTCTAATCCCTTTTAAGACCATCACTTAAGCCCATCTCAATCAATACATGAAAATTTAAAAAACTCACTTCTAAATTTAAAATGTATGAAACAAAAAATTTATGCCGCAATCATGCTTTGTGCAATGATTGTAAACACTTTTCCTGTATGGGCTTCAAGCCACCGGGAAGCCCCCATGATTGCCGATGACCCTATGGCAGACAACACAGATGTGTATGCTTTTAAAAGCCCGTCTGACCCCAACAAGATTATCCTTATCGCTAACTACATTCCTTTCCAGTTACCCCAGGGAGGCCCTAATTTCAGCCACTTCAGCGAAAATGTGCGTTACGAAATTCATGTTGATAACAACATTTCTACGCAGGGTGATGATATTATTTACCGCTTCAGTTTCGAAAGAAAGAATGAAGACCCTTCCACATTTTTCAATATACGGCTGGGCAAAGAAAATCTGAAAACAACCTACACTTTAGAAAGAAGTATTGATGGCGGAAAAAAGTTCAATACCATTCTTACTAATGGAATTGTTCCGCCGCCTAATATTGGCGACCGTTCAATAAAATCGGGTGTTGGCCTTGGTGCATCAAGTTATGAATCATTGATGACCGCAGCTATAAAAACAACCAGCAGCGGCGAAAGGGTTTTTTGTGGCCCGGTTGACGATCCGTTCTTTGTTGATTTAGGAGGAATTTTTGACCTGGGCGATGCACCACGCCAGGGCCCAACACATGCCCAGGATGGTTTGGAATGTTTGAATGTGAGTACTATTGCACTTGAAGTAGATGTTACAACCTTACAGAAAGACCATAAAACACTTGCACAGGCTTCTAATATTCTTGACCCCAATTTTGTAATTGGTGTTTGGGCATCGGCCAGCCGGCAAAAAATGAAAGTGTTAAATGACCTTTCTAAAAAAGATGACAGCGATAAAGATGATGACAAAGCTGCCGAAACTTATTCAGGCCCGTGGATACAGGTTTCAAGGCTGGGCATGCCATTAACCAATGAGGCTGTGATGCCTGTTGGCGAAAAAGATCTTTGGAACAGGCTTACACCTTACCAGGATATTTCAAGACTGGGCAGGTTTGGTAATTATTTTTATAACCCCGAACTGGCATTGTACATGGATGATGCTTTGTTTGGTGGTGCAGTTCCTGCATTTGCACCACTGCGTATTCAAAAAAAATCATTGGGATCATTTGGATTTGGTAATGGCCAAAACGGACTTTACTCTTTAAAAGGAACAGCCGCATTAAATGGTACTGCTTTAAGCGAAGCTAATTTTGGAAGTTTATTATTACCGGGGCCAAATAAACCACGGTCAGTGGATTTGTGGCCAATCTTTAATACAGGAGTTCCAAATATGGCGCCTTATCAACTGGCAACAGGTAAAGGAGGCAATCCACTTGCAGTTGGAAAGCCATTCATCAATAATTTTCTGCCAAATGGTGGAGACATGTTAAGACTGAATATGGCTGTTCCTGTTACTTCACGTACATCATCCGATTTTAGTTCCGAAGGATTGGTGCAGGCTGCTGTACTTGGATTACTTGATTCCAGGTTTAATACAAATACCAGCATTCAGTTTATTCCAAATATGGATGGCTTCCCTAATGGAAGAAGATTGGAAGACGATGTTACAAGGATTGAATTGCAGGCTGTAAGTGGCGTTGTTTTAGCGGCCATTGGTTTATGGTATGATGATTACATACCAGGAACAAGCCCAAGCCCTGTTACACCCCAGCTTGTAAATGTTTTAAGTTATAATACCGGTGTTGATAAAAATGATACTGAATTTAAAACTTCTTTCCCTTATGAGCAAACACCCTGGGCTGGAACACATAATTGTGATTGCACGCCACCGGCATCGGCCAGCACTTCAAATTCGCTATTGAAATACGGGCCGGCAAATATCAACAAAGGCTTTGGTTCGCTTATAGCGATGCCTGAAATTATTGTGAAAACTTCGCCCAATCCCTTCGCTGGTAATACTTCTATTCAATACCAGCTTAAAACTGGCGCACAAATAAACATAACTGTTTACGATGCACAGGGTACTGAAGTAAAAGTATTGGTAAACAAACAACAGGCAGCAGGCAGTTACACAGAAAATTTCAATGCTTCGGGCCTTGCTGCTGGTGTATATTTTATTAAAGTGGTAAAAGATGGTGTTGTTAAGCAAACACTACGTGTAGTAAAAAGTTAGACTGAATATTAAAAGAGGTTGTATTTGCATGAATGCATGCGCTATGCAATACAACCTCTTTTTAAAACCCTTTTTCTTAAAATGAATTTTAATTCAGCATAAATAACAGCCAAATGAAAAAAAGATATTTAACAGCCATCCTGCCTGCCTTTTTTATAATAGCAGTAAGCTTTGTTGTAATTAAATATAAAACCAAACAGTATGAAGAAAAAAATGCTGTATATACGTTGCTGCCCCGGATGAACAATAGCAACAATGCCGAATGGATGGCAGCCAAAAAAAACGTTGATAAATTAATCGAGAAACTAAAAGTCAATCCAGATGACAGCAGGGCAGCACTTGCTTTGGCAAACGCATATATTACTGAATCGAGAATAAGCGGCAATCTGGCTTATTATGATAAAGCTGCTTTTAAAACAATAGATATGCTGATAACAAAACAGCCTGGTAATTATGAGGCATTAATGCTGAAATCGCTGTTGCAGTTATCGCAGCATCATTTTGCCGAAGGCTTACAAACAGCGAAGCAGGCAGTTAGTATAGATTCTAACAGCGCATTTGTATATGGCTTACTCGTTGATGCCAATGTGGAAATGGGAAATTATAATGACGCAGTTAATGCAGCTGATAAAATGGTTTCCATAAGGCCCGATCTGCGTTCTTATTCCCGTATTGCTTATTTACGTGAAATTTATGGAGATTATGCCGGAGCTGTTAATGCCATGAAAACGGCAGTGCAGGCCGGCATTCCTGCCGAAGAATCAACCGAATGGTGCAGGGTGCAGCTTGGCCGCTTGTATGAAAATATGGGAGAAATTGAGAAAGCCCGCTTTCAATATAATCTGTCCCTGGCAGCCCGGCCGGGTTATGCTTATGCTTTTGCAGGTTTGGGGCGTTTAGCATCTTTTGAAAAAAAATACGACAGTTCCGTTTACTATTATGAACAGGCCGCAGGCTTGATAAATGACCTTGGGATTAAAGAAGACCTTGCCGGCGCCTGCAATAATGCAGGACTTACGGTAAAGGCAAATAAAATGAATAAAGATCTTATTGATGAAATGGGCAAAAGTGTAAAGTCATTAACAGATAATCCGGATATGGGGCATTATGCCGATAAAGAACAGGCTTATGTTTACATCAGCAACAGTAATTTCGATAAGGCGCTTGAGCATGCAATGGCAGAATACCAAAGACGGCCAAAAAATATTGAAGTAAATGAACTGATGGCATGGGTTTATTATAAAAGAAACGAACCCCGAAAAGCATTGCCATACATTGATGCTGCATTTGTAACAAACAGCATGAACCCTGTATTATTATGCACTGCCGGGCTGGTGTATATAAAAACAGGGAATGCAGAAAAAGGCAAAAACCTGATTAAGCTTGGTTTAAAAAACAACCCGGTTATTCCCGAAGATATTAAAAAGGAAAGTTTAGAAGCACTTCAAAAAAACTGAGTGATAACAAGCAATAAAAAAGCGAAGTAAAGAACTTCGCTTTTAGTGCGGCAAAGGAGATTCGAACTCCCACACCCTTTCGGGCGCTACCACCTCAAAGTAGTGCGTCTACCAATTTCGCCATCGCCGCAGGTAAAATATGCCGATATGCTAATATGCAAAACTGCAAATGAGGTTTTGCAAATGTAAAATTTTAAGGCTGAAAAAAAAACTAAAGCTACGACACATAAAACACTCCCTTGTAGCTTGAAACTTGCAGCTATTTCCTCAACACAATTCTGAAAGTAGTTCCCTTGCCAGTTTCTGATTGCTTTACAAACAATTCTCCTTTATGATATTGCTCAATTATTCTTTTGGATAAACTGAGCCCCAAACCCCAACCTCGTTTTTTTGTAGTAAACCCCGGTTTAAACACTTTGGAAATATTTTGTTTGCTGATGCCCTTGCCACTGTCGCTTACATCAATAATTGTTTGTGCTGTTTCATTTTTTATGCTGATGCTGATGCTGCCCTTTCCCTCCATTGCATCCAGTGCATTTTTCAAAAGATTTTCTATTACCCAGTCAAACAAGGGCGCATTTATCATTGCCATTATTTCCTTCTCGCCAAAACTGTTGATACTGAAACTTACCCGTTCTGTAGCCCGTCGTTTTATGTAAGCAACCATGCTTTCAATTTGTTCTATAATATTTTTTTCTTCTAATTGTGGTGTGCTGCCAATTTTTCCAAAGCGGTCGCTTACTAATTTTAAACGGTCAACATCTTTTATCATCTCAGCCACAATCTTATCATTACTGCCGGTTTCTTTCAGTAATTCTACCCAGCCCTGCAATGATGAAAGCGGTGTACCCAGTTGGTGGGCCGTTTCTTTTGCCATACCTGCCCAAACCTGGTTCTGTGTGCTTTTATTTCGGGTAGAAACTGTTATTAAAGTAATGATGATAAACAGCGCAACAATTATCAACTGAATAATTGGATAATATCTTACTTCCTTCAGCAAATCAGAATCGCCATAATAATATTTGTTTATGGTGAGAGGATTGGCGCTTATTTCCACAGAGATTGCTTCATGCTGCCCCTTAAACTCTTTAATTTTTTGTTTTAAATAATTGCTGTCAGCTGTTTTTGCCGAATCAAGGTTTAAGAATTCTCCAATCGGGTTATCCTTTTCGTCGGTACCAATAATGGGTATTTCGCTATTTTCTGATGTGATGATATTAGTAAGATCGAGTGCAGACTGCTCGGTGGCTGTTGCCCTGGTTTTTAAAGATTGAACCCACACATTTACTTTCCTGCGTTCATCGGCTGCAATTTTTTTTGAAAGGTAATTGGAATAAAAGACAGTGCCTGTTACAATAGCAATGGCAATTACCGCCAGTAAAGTACGCCAGTTGAAGAAATTAGTAAACATGCCTAAAATTAAGAAATAAGTTATGAGTTATAAGTTATAAGTTGAGTATGTTTGTGCAGTACATAATTAAAGTTCCAAAATGGTATGCAGATGAAAGGATTGCGACGCAACACTGATGCCATGAAAAACTTAAGCTGGTATAAAAATGCAAAACCCATCAGTTGCTATTGTTATTTTAAACTGGAATGGAAGAAAATTCCTGGAGCAATTTCTTCCTTCGGTAGTGGCTTCTGTATATGATAATAAAAAAGTTATAGTTGCCGACAATGCCTCTGCTGATGATTCAATTCATTTTCTGCAAAACAATTTTCCACAGGTTACTATTATTCAAAACAGCAGCAACGAAGGCTTCGCAAAGGGATATAATACAGCGCTAAAGCAGGTAACAGCCGATTATTATATTTTACTAAACAGCGATGTGGAAGTTACTGCTAACTGGATTGCCCCGGTGATTGAATTGATGGAAAGCGATCATTCAATTGCGGCCTGCCAGCCAAAGATTTTATCTTTTAGCAATAAAAATCAGTTTGAATACGCTGGTGCGTCGGGTGGATGGCTTGATAAATTTGGTTACCCTTTTGCACGGGGAAGAATTTTTGACGAGTGTGAAACAGACAAAGAACAATATGACAATGCTGAACCTTGCTTTTGGGCCACAGGCGCTGCCATGTTTGTAAAGGCAACTGTTTATCATGAACTGGGCGGATTGGATGAATATTTTTTTGCACACCAGGAAGAAATAGATTTTTGCTGGCGCTTGCAACTGGCGGGATTTAAAGTTTATGTGCAGCCGGCTTCGGTGGTGTATCATGTGGGCGGCGGCACGTTGCCAAAAGGCAACAGCCGTAAAACATTTCTTAACTTCCGCAATAACTTAATTATGCTTACTAAAAATTTGCCGGGTACTGCTGTTGTATGGAAAATACCTTTCCGTATTTTATTAGATATGGCTTCGGCATGGCGTGGTTTGTTCAGTGGCGACAGCGGGTATTTTTTTGCAGTCATAAAAGCCCATCTTCATTACCTGAAATGGTTTGTGTTTAATAAAAAACAATCTGTTTTTCCAGTAAAAACTGATGGAAGATTACATGGTTGGTTTAATGGGTCGGTTGCATGGGTACATTTTATCAGAAAGAAGAAAGCCTTTTGGCAAATTGTGGGAAACAAATAAGATTTTTTGACAGTGATGCCTTATTTTTGCCTTGCAAATTTTACAGAATGGAAAAGGAAATTATTGATAATTCGCATAAAGATTTTACCCACAACTGGGTTTCATCTTCTCGTTTTATATGGTTTTGCCAGGTTTTTTTGGTAGTTGCCTTTATTTTAGGAGGCTGTTATGGTTTATACACACACAGTTATAAGGGCAAACCAAAAGTGAATGTGCCTGAAAACACTTTATACAATCCCAAATACAAATAATTTTTTGTTGTTGAACAAACAACGCTTATTTTTGCCGTCCTGAAAAAGACAGGCAAGTTCTTATAATTATTGCGGAAGTAGCTCATTTGGTAGAGCACGACCTTGCCAAGGTCGGGGTGGCCGGTTCGAGCCCGGTCTTCCGCTCAAAAAGAAGTCCCGTCACGCCTGAGGCGGACGGGATTTTTTTTCTCAATTCGGTTCTTTTTTAAACTGGATTGCAAAGTGTCACTCGGGTGGTGGAATTGGTAGACACGCAGGACTTAAAATCCTGTTCGCAGTAATGCGAGTGACGGTTCAATTCCGTTCCCGAGTACAAATTAAAAAGCCTTGATTTTTTTCAAGGCTTTTTAGTTTTATTTATACTCATATTCAATTGTCCCCATCAACCTTTTCTCTTTGCTGTAGCATTTTTCTCTTATCCGTAAACCATCACTGTATGTATATTTCCAGACGTAATAATATTTATTGGCGCCCTCTTCAGTATTAGTCATTTGCGTAACCTGGCCTGCATTGTTGTATTCAAATAAATAATCAGGGTACAAGCTTTGCTGAAAATCATTGCTGTGTGCTATATCAGTTAACCGGTTTTTTGCATCATAGTAATAAAAATATGTAGCACCGGTCTTTGTGTTTTTTTCTATAGCAATATTATTTTTTTCGTCGGTTGAAAAAATAATTAAAGTAGTATCTGAAAAATTTTTTACCAGTATCATCTTTTGCAGAATTCCTTTTTCATCATACTGGTAAATATGCTCTTCATTTATTTCATTTGTAAAATCATCATCGCTTGACCGGATGGTAGAAAGTATGGCAGTAATCTGATTATTATTATAACTGTAAGCAGAACTGCGGACGGCTATATCAGAACTGTCAACCGTTTTCACTAGCAACCCGTTTTTGTTAAAGTAAGATCTAAGCAATGAAGGGGCAGATGAATAAGACCTGCTGAGTGCTTCTACCGTACGGTAATCTTTCGATATTTTTTTTTGCAGGAAAAAGCCTTCACTTTCGCTGCCATCATCTTCAAAACTTTTGACAGTAACATTCCTTATCTTTTGCTCCTTTAATTTTAACATTTCAGCCAGCAATTCTTTCTTGGTTAAAATATCATTATAATAATATTGGGCAGAAAGGTTAATTGAAATTATTGTTGTCAGCAAAAAAACAAAAGCCGGTTTTATCATTGTTATCAATTTCATGTTCAAATTTACTGTAAGTTTCTCTATCGTAAATTATGCCACGGGACTTTAAACAGTTAAACTTTATTATTTTTAACAAAATTACTACCCGTTGAGTCATCTTAATGAACGCAAAGAACGAAATTGCCTTAATTGCAATGCACAACTGCATGGCAAATATTGCCACATTTGCGGCCAGGAAAATATCGAACCTAAAGAATCCTTCTGGCACCTTCTCACCCATTTCTTTCAGGACATAACTCATTTCGACGGAAAATTTTTCAGTTCACTGAAATATTTAATTTTCAAACCGGGATTTTTAACAAGAGAATATATGATGGGCAGAAGGGCAAGCTACCTTAACCCCATAAGGATATACATATTTACCTCAGCATTTTTCTTTTTGATTTTTTTTAGTTTCTACCAGCAACAAGAGGCAATTGTTAATACCAGCTCAACAACTTTATTGACAGACTTAAAGAAAAGTAAAGTAACACTTGCAGAAAAGCTTCAAAAAAATTTAAGCCCTGAAGAAAAAAAAGAAATAGAAGTTGAAATAAAAAATACTGAAGACGATATAGCTATGCTTGAAAAAGACAGCACAGCAACAGACAAATTGAAAACTGCAAACTATAGTTTTAATGTAATTTCTTTTAAAAGTGACGATGAAAAGAGATTATACAAAACTTTGAAGGAATACGACTCAATGCAAAAAACGCTGTCAAAAAACAAAAGAGATGGTTTTATTGTTGGCAGATTAGAAAGACAAAATCTTTACCTGAAAGAAAAATACAATAATGACAGCCGAAAAATTTTTAAAAGTATTTTTGAGAACTTCATCCACCGTTTTCCTCAAATGCTGTTTGTATCGTTACCACTGTTTGCTTTTATTCTCTGGCTTCTGTACATTAGAAGAAAAAATTTCTTTTATGTAAATCACGCTATTTATGCCGTTCATTTATACTGTGCTTCCTTTATCTTCATTTTGACCGGTTTATGGTTATCCAGCATATTCAGCTGGTTTGGAAAAGATTTCCCAAAATGGATTATTACCTTATTTACCCTAAGCAGCATCTTTTATCTTTACAAAGCCCAGCGGAATTTTTATGGACAAAGCAGGACAAAAACAATTTTTAAATTCATTCTGCTGATGCTGGCCTCTTTAATTATTATGGTAATATTATTTGCTGTATTTTTTATTTTTTCAACTTTTAGCGCCTGATTTTTATGGAAACAAAGAACCTTTCTGATAGTTTTTTACGGCTGGTAAATATAATGGATGAACTCAGGGAAAAATGCCCCTGGGATAAAAAGCAAACCATTCAAACACTGCGGCAACTTACCATTGAAGAAACCTATGAACTGGCCGATGCCATCTCCGAAGCAGACTGGAAAGGGATTAAAGAAGAACTGGGCGACATTTTACTCCACATTGTTTTTTATGCTAAAATCGGAAACGAAAAAAATGAGTTTACTTTAACAGAAGTAATAAACGGCGTATGTGAAAAACTGATTGCCCGTCATCCGCATATATATGGAGATGTAAAAGTTGCTGATGAAGAAGAAGTAAAACGAAACTGGGAAAAATTAAAATTGAAAGAAGGAAAAGCATCTGTATTAAGTGGTGTACCCCAAAGCCTTCCTTCGATGGTGAAGGCAATGCGGCTACAGGAAAAAGCCAAACAAGTGGGATTTGAATGGGACAACAAAGAACAGGTTTGGGAAAAAGTAGAAGAAGAAACAAAAGAACTGCAGGAAGCTATCGCCTCGGGCAATGTTGATAAAATGGAAGATGAACTGGGTGATGTTTTTTTCTCTTTGGTAAACTTTGCAAAAGGGTTATTATCAGGTTTTCAGCCTGTGGTTTTTTTTATTTTGTTCCAGATACTATCCATTTCTTCCAGTGTCATGTCATGCAGGTTTTTTCCATCTTTCAGTGCTTGCTGTTCCATTAAAGTGAAGCGGCTG
>JANNAM010000188.1:0-1612 GCA_031384415.1 Bacteroidota bacterium | reverse complement strand
CGCCGCAAGCTTTCTACATGTTTATTTACGCATTGGTTGTAGGGAAAATGCAGGAGCGCAACAAACCAACAATTTCCTTAGATGAATAATCTTAAACCGCAGGCACATCATACCACAGTAGCATATCGCTTTTTTTTGATGTCGGCGGCGGAACTTGGCAGCAATAAAGCCTGCTCGGCGGCCCTAATGGTTACTAGTCTATCGACTAAGCAGCCATGGCATACGAAGTATTGCCATATAAAAGTTTCGTATTCTGATTCAAGTGCTAATTACGCAACGCACTACATGCTTACACTTACAAAGAACTACGCTGTCAAAGCCGGTCGGCCCCGGTTGGTAAATAAGAAATGCAAAATAAGGAATGGGAAGTTAAGCACCATGCTTAAGACTCAATCAATACTTTCTTATTTTATATTTTCCATTTCTAATTCCTTATTACTTTTCCTTCCCCCATCCAAACCAATCGTTGCCATTTGCATACAGCATCAGGCCAAGCAATAAAATCATGCCAACAACCTGGGCATATTCTAAAAACTTGTCGCTTGGTTTACGGCCGGTTATCATTTCTATTAAAGTAAATAATACGTGGCCGCCATCCAAAGCAGGAATGGGTAATAAATTCATAAAGGCAAGTACAATGGAAAAGAAGGCTGTTATTTTCCAGAAAGATTCCCAGTCCCATCCGTCGCCGGCAAAAATAGAACCCATTGCCTTAAAACCTCCAACTCCTTTATATGCTTCTGTTGATGGTTTAAAAATGAGTTTAAACTGATCAATATAATCGCTTAAAGAAGTAAATGTTTTACTAACTCCTGCTGGAAAAGATTCGAAGAACTTATATTTTCTTACTTCAAGTTTATAAGCACCCAAATTATTGTAATCGCTGTCATTTAAAAAAGGTATGCCTGCTTTGCCTGTCGAATCAATAAACACATTTTTTTGCAGTATCTCTCCCTTCCTTTCTATTGTATATAAAACAGTTTGTTTACGGTGGCCTTCATTATACACCGTCATGTCATCAAGAAATTGAACCGGTGAAGAATCTACTTTCAAAATTTTATCCCAATGCTGCAGGCCTGCCTTTATTGCGTTGGAGCTGGTATCTTTCTTATTAAACTCGCCCACTATTGCCGGCACTCTTTGTAAAAGCAACGGTGCTTTTGCTTTTTTACGCTCTACCAGTTTACCAATAATATTTTTTTTAATTAAAAGCGAAGTATCAACTCCGTTTCTGTTTACTTTTATATAGGCTCCGCCATTAAAAAGAATCCGCTTGGGGATGTCATCAAAATATTTTTCTTCTTTTTCATTTATCGAAACAATCTTGTCGCCGTTTCGTAAACCTACTTCATGATACATTAATGAATCGGTAACCCACACACCATTTGTAAGGCTGCTGTTAAGGGTTTTTTGTTCGCCCCAGGCAAACAACACCATTGCATAAATAATAAAAGCCAGCAACACATTAACGGTAACACCGCCAATCATAATGATCAAACGCTGCCAGGCGGGCTTGCTCCTGAATTCCCAGGGCTGGGGGGGCAGTTTCATCTGTTCTTTGTCCATGCTTTCGTCCACCATGCCCGAAATTTTTACGTAGCCGCCCAATGGC
>JANNAM010000173.1:0-6876 GCA_031384415.1 Bacteroidota bacterium | reverse complement strand
GTATTTTTATGATACCTGTACACAGGATCGTTTTTTGGATATGCACAGTAAATAATTCTATTTATTTTTATGTTCAACCGCTTAAATTCAATCTCAGCCTTATCATTTAAAACAACTTCAGAAATATACAAAGCTGATACTTTTTGAGATTGAATTAAAATATACGGAGGCGGTACCTGATAAAAAACTGTTTATTCCTGATGGGAATTTACTTATGGGATTACAAGGAGATATATATCATTCTTCGCCGGGAGTAATTGCAATGGCACAAAACAATAAATGTATACCTGGAGATGATATTGAAGGATACAATCAAATCTGGAACGGAACCTTAGATAAAACAGCAAAGGCTTTTGCACTGGGGTTTGAAGTGCCGGAGAATTTTATACCGGATAAGCTTTTCTGGAACAATGAATGCAAATTAAGTAACAGGTATTTTTCGCTTTTGCAAAACTGAATTTTAGTAAATATTAATTAACAATAAAATAAAATTGTATGAAAAAATTATTTCTGATTTCCTCAATCCTCTCCATCTTTTTTATGAATTCTTTTTCCCAATCCTGCCTGGTTGAAGGAATCACTATTTCAAAACAATCGCAAATAGATGCATTCCCGTCATTATACCCCGGTTGCAGCGTTATTAAAGGAGATGTAACTATCATGAGCGGGCTGGACATTACCAATCTGAACGGGTTGAGCCAGATTAAACAAATTGACGGGCATCTTTGGATAAACTTTAATCCGCAGCTTACCTCTTTAAAGGGGTTACATAATTTAACAAGTATCGGTAAGCATCTTGAACTCACCAATAACGATGTTTTGAAAGATATTAACGCCTTTTATGCGCTTATTAAAATAGGAACCTATTTAAGAATTGATGAAAATTTTATGTTGAAAAACCTGGAAGGTCTCAACAACCTGAGAACAATTGGTACGGACCTGCGTATCATGTGGAATCAGCAGCTGACCAATATATCAGCCTTGAATGGGATAGAAAAAATTCCCGGCAACCTGGTAATTGATAATAACAATGCACTTAGAAATTTAGAAGGCTTAAAGATATTATCGGCTTGTTATTAATTGATAAGATGGAGGATTACTGCAAACATTAATATTTATAAAACCATTAAATAATTCATCATGAAAAAAGTATTTTTATGTGCCCTCGTTGCCTTTTGTTGCGGTCAAAAAATAAATGCACAGGAAATGTCTGCTGTATATAACAAGAAAGACACATCTATATCGTTTAAACAAACTGTCTATAATACAGCAAGATTTTTAAGATTTGAACAAAGCTCATTAACATTTAAAGGAGGAGGGTATGGTATTGATATACCGGGCCTGACGTATACATTTACCCTAACTAAAAATACAGTTATTCAAATTTCGGAAACCGTAAGATTTTCAACAACAGAATGTGATGTGCCATGCACACTATTGAATGCAGGAAACCAAGAACCATGGTTTAAAAATAGTATTGTTATTAACAGGGAAAAATTTGCCACTTTCGATTATATAGGAAAGAATTTAAAATCTGGAACATCTAGTGGAACTGTTCTTGCACAATTGGGACCTGGCACACATACTATAAAAATTCATGTAGATGCTAATGAAGGTGCCGGCGATTTTTTCGTTTGGGGATATGATAATAAATTAGGGAACAGAACATTCATGTCGCTATTGTTTTTTGAACAATAAAATAATGAGAACTCACAGGAGTAATTTAAAAATAAAAATAAGTATATGAAAAAAACAATCTTATCCGCATTTGTGCTGTTGTTTATGGGAATGGTAGTTTGTGCCCAGGTGGAGCCGCTTCCAACCGATGCCCAAACAGCCCAACAAATTAACGCGTACAAATTCAACGCAAACGATTTATTCACTTTGTTTAATGCACCCACCAATTTTGTGGTAGATGTTCAGGACGATCTTTTGAATAAGGGTACTGAAGTAAGACAGGTTCACCCTCAAGGAGCCCAGCTTTTAACCGATGGTCATAATCAGGAATGGGTGTTTTTATATGCCGGTATAAAGAGCGGGTTACCTGTTTACAGAATTATGAATTACGGGTTCCGGAGGTTTTTAACCGCAGGCGCTGGAGATGGGGCTTTTGTAACTACCGAAAGTTTCCGCATGGTAAATCAAGGCGGTGCCGATGCTCAGTTGTGGTTTATCATACCAACGAGTAATGATTCACACATTTTATATATCAAATCAACAGTATCGGGGGTTTATCTGCAGGCGCCCGACAACACCACTGCCGAATTTGAAAGATACAGCTGCAAAGCTTTATCAGCAGTTACTCAACAAAACGCCAAAAAGAAATTCGTACTCCAAACCTCAATCATCAAACTAAAGTTAAACAGAACAAAATTATCAGTTTCAGGTGTTGATGCTAATATTAGCATAAGGCCCAGGTATTCAGAAAATATTTTTATTAATATACCGGGCGGAAACCTTGCAAACGGTGCCAACCTGCTTAGCCTTAGGCAATCACCTTTTGATACCTATAATATAAAAGAAACCGCTAGTGGTGTTTCACTGTATAGAATTAGTGTACAAGACAGGAGAGAAAAATGTTTTATGCGATACCGGTCAACATTAAATCCAGAACATGACGGTATCATTCTTTGGGAATGCGATGAAGCCCACCGGATAGACCAGGAATGGTATATCATTCCTTCCATCAGGGAGCAAGACACCTACATCATTATTAATAAAAATACCGGGCAGGCACTTACCGCTAAAGACAGGGAAACTGCAAATGGTACATTATTAATTATGGTAGATTTTCAGGATGGAGAGAACCAGCGCTGGGTAATAAAATAAGTAAAAAAGGTTTTATAAAATCTGATAGTTATTCATAAATAAAAAAAGATGAAAAAATTATTGACCATTTATTTCGCGTTATTAGCCGGGGCTGCTTGTGCCCAGACAAAACTTTTTCATAAAACCGACCCGTCAAATATTAAAGGCAATTCCACTTTTCTTAATGTGGAAGGGTTAAATAATAATCCCGGTGCAATCATCATTGTAGAAGCTGATGCAAATGCACGGGCTGTTAATTCCCATCCCGTGGGTGTTTGGTACGATGGTAGCAAGTGGGCCGTATTTAACCAGGATATAGCAGCCATGCCACAAGAAGTTACTTATACCATTACCTGGAAAAACCCAGATGCCGGTTCATTTTACCAAACGGCTACCATAAGTAATTTAACAGAAGGTAAAATGGTATTGGATAACCCTTTATTAAACAACAAACCTGCGGCTGGTTTTTATGTTTCCCCCGTTTGGAACCCTGAAGGAAAAGGCGGTGTCTATAATAATTCAGACATAACGCTGACTTATGATAAAATTTCTGCAAAATGGAGAATACTGAACATAAACGGAAATCCTGTGGCCACCGGCGCTTCATTTAATATTATGATAACAGAGACAAGAGATTTGAAAAATAATCTGGAAGTTATTAAACCGGAAATTAATAATGTAAATGTTGCAGTAATTACAAACCTGCAATCAATAGCCCGGGCTAATCTGGGATTTGAAAATTCCTTTGCAGGTAATTGGGTGGCATCCGGAAATGCTTTCAGTAACCAACCGGTTGAAGGCAATACCGTAATGAGTGAAAGGATGCTAACAAAAATGAGGTACGAAAATGGAGGTATTGGTGGCGATTATTGGAAAGGGGTCTCATATCCCATCGGAATAAAAGGAAATAAATGGATCGGCACTTACGAAAAGGAAAACGGAGATGCACCGATAGGTACGCTTACCTCAATATCCTTTATTGCCAATGACCGCTATCTCACTTTCTTACTTGGCGGCGGTAAGGATATTAACAAGCTATATGTAGAATTACAGGTTAAAAAATCAGACTATGAAGCCGCCTGGGGAGCAGGTAAACATGGACTTTGGGGGGACACCGATGATGGATTTACCAGTGTGAGCAGGGTTTCTTCATTATTAAACTCAGAAGAACTGTATCGTTATTATTTTGATCTGGACGGGGAGCTGAATCATCAGTATGCGGGTAAAACAATACGCATAAAAATTGTAGATGATAAAACCGGAGGCTGGGGGCATATCAATGTGGATGATTTTCTTTTTACTCAATCACTTGGTGATTTTATTTCGTTGACTAAAGATGGGTTCTCTTTATACGCCGATAAATACAAACCGGTTTGGGGTTATTTCGACAGCCATGCACATCCGGCAGCAGATGAAGCATTTGGTAAAAAATATTATGTGGGCAGTAGTACTTCACCTTTAAGCACTACCTGGAGCAATGAAGTTTGTACCGGCAGCCATACCGTTGGCAGAACATTAGATGGATTTACTAATATTTTTGATCCGCATAAATTTTTTGATGGAGGATGGCCCGATATGTGGGGTTTTCCAAAGTTTAATGGAAAAATGCATCAGAAATATCAGGTGGATCTGATAAAAAGAGCCTGGGAAGGCGGATTAAAAATTTTCTGTGCGTTGGGTATAAATAATATGTACATAGCAACCAGAGCACTTGGGCATGGCAATAACGGAGAGTCTTTGGATGACGAATCTGTCATGATCAGACAAACGGCTGTGATGAAAAATATGGCAAGAGAAAATGCAGCCTGGATGGAAATAGCCTATACGCCTGTTGATGCAAGAAGAATAATCTTAGAAGGGAAGCTTTGTGTTGTACTTGGTTTGGAAAGTGATGTGTTTGGAAATTTTATTGCACCTGATTGTAACTGGGCCAACCGGGATGAAGACAGGCCATTGTTAGGTATTACAGAAGCGGATGCCGATGAAAAACTGGAAAGAAAATTAAACCAATACCATGCATTGGGCCTCCGGCAAATACTTCCTTTGCATTATTTAAACAAACCATTTGGAGGTACTGCTGTGTTTAATGGAAATACCTTTTTACCACAGATGGAATTTTATACCAATGTCAGGGTTAAGTCGGGAGTTCCCGACGGGATCGGCTTCAGCCTGTATGAAGACTTCCCAACCGGCCCAGCCTTTATTGGAAATTTTGCAACTTATGCAGCATATGCCGCCAGGATTCAAAAACAGGATGAGGGGTCAGAAATAAGTATGGTAAGCGCTGATGGCTTAACTCCAATTGGTAATATTTTGTTTACCAAACTGATGCACAAAAGATTTATTATTGATCAGGAACATGCGAGCTATCAAAGCAAAAGAGATATTTTCAGACTTTCCGCTGCCAATAATAATTATCCGGTGATTGCTTCTCACTGTGGCCCACAGGGACTTTCTTTTAACTGGAACCAAGCACCTGTAAGATTTAAAGGAAGTAATGAAGATAAGATCATCAATTTTGGCACCACTACTATCAGGTATGTGGCACATGAAATGGAGCTTAACGATGAGAGTTTTAATGGTATAAGGGAAACACAGGGAACGATCGGGGTTTTTGCCTTGTCTAATCATAAAAAAAAGTACAATGGCCGATGGGGAAATATACCAAACGATTGTCCGGGATCTACAAAAACAATGGCGCAAATGTATTGCTACAGTTTGGATAAAATGAATGGAAAGGGTGTTGGACTCGCAAGTGATTTGCCAATGGTGGATGCCTTATGTCCGCGATTTGGTCCCTTTTCAGCATGGGCATTAACCACAGAAGAAGATGAATCCTTAAAAGTATTGACCAGATACAGAAACCGTATGGCTCAGACCAATGGCGTTAAATACGATGTTTCTTTACGTGGCTATAATGATGAGTTTTTTAAAGGAGGCCAGGTAGATGGGTTTGAAGAAGATATTTGGAAGGCTTTGGCTGCAACAGAGTGTGGCGTTTCATTTAATGCTTTGCCCGGAGGTAGGGTTCAGAATTTAGCAAAAGGGTTGATTGCAAATTCTGAAAATGAAATTGACAGATGGAGCGTAATTTTAGGAGCAGGTGCCTGGGAACAGGCAGCTATGTATTGCTTAAAAAATAATGTTCAGCCGGAAAGTATTACCATACATGATGAAGGAGCTAAAAGAGAGATCAGGACACTGTACACAAAAATTTTACCTATTTGGAATTTATGGAAAGCAAAAAACGGAAACAACGAACAACTCAGGAGGCTGATTACCGGAAACAGGTATTGGGATTTTAACCTGGACGGGTTGGCACATTATGGTTTAATGCCCGATATGTTACAAGACCTGAAAAATATAGGGTTTACCAATTTGCAATTCAACCCGCTTTTTTCATCTGCAGAAGATTATATTCTTATGTGGGAAAAAACACAACGGTAGTTGTTTTATAGTCTGGAAAACAATACTTAATCCTTACTTCCCTTATCCCCCACAAACCATTGCTCTTTATTTTTAAAAAGTACATTAAAAGTAGTTAACGAACCATAGCAACGGGTGATGTATTGCTGTATGTTTACCTTCTCTTCGTCGGTAAGTTTTTTATGGCTGTTGATGTTTTGTTCCAGCACACGCAACCGGTCACGCAGCATTACAATTTTGTGAAAAAAATCATCAATAGGAATTTCTTTTGGCTTTAGAGATTTGTCGGCTGTTTGCAAACTCATCGTACCGCCAATCCATTTTTCGCCAATGGGTACAATTTCGGTAACATCGCTCCATTGGCGTAAAATTTTTAATAAAGATCTTTCTACTGCTGAAACTGTTTCCACTTCTGTTGTCACATTTTCTGCAATGATCTCATCTAAGTGCGTATCTGTTTTGTCTATTTCTTTAATGCCGTGATGGATAAAAGATATAAGATAAGCGGCGTATTTAACACCAACAATTACACCGGGTCCAAATTGTGTGTGTTGTAGCCTTGTGCCAATTCCAAGGGTAAGTTGATTCTCTTCCATAAATTAATTTTCTTTTTTTGCTTCTGAGTTTTCTTTTTTTAATAGC
>JANNAM010000159.1:0-21902 GCA_031384415.1 Bacteroidota bacterium | reverse complement strand
TAACGAATGTTGTTTTTATAAAAGACTGGAGCGGAGCAGATGCTTTAGTAGAAAAAAAAGTTGGTGGAAAATTTATGATGTTTGATGGTTGGGTGAAGGGAACAGTAATTAAGGTAAACGACAATGAACTGGCTTATACCTGGAAGCCCTCCGGCTGGGATGAAGAAACCCCGGCATCAGTTGTTGATTATAAACTGGAAGCTCTTGAACATGGAACAGAAGTGAGTGTTTACCATGTCAACTTTCCAAATAAAGAAGAAATGGAAAGTCATAAAAAAGGATGGGAGGAACATTTTTTTGGGCCGATGGGGGAGTATCTGGCAAACAGGAATTTGTAAATAACAATGAAACAGAAGAAACAAAAATCAGAAAAGCAGTTCATTGTAATTCTTTTACTGAGTATTGCTGTGGTAATGATTGGAGCAGGTTTTTTTATTAATGAAAATCAGTTAAAAAATATTTTTCAAATAGTTGGGTTTGGTTTGGTAATCGGGGTAATTATTGTAGCCCTTTTTAATAAAAATTTTGGTTACAAACCAACAAGAATGGAAATTGAAGAAAAACAGTTTGGTGAAAAAAATAAAAAATAAAATCTCTCTTTGAGGTTAGTATGGCAAGAAAATTATTATTAGAAAAAGCACAAGTAGAAAACATCAGACTCTATGATGTTTACCGCCGTGAAGGTGGCTATCGCAGTGTGGAGAAAGCTTTGAAAGCAATGACGCCGGAAACAATTGTGGAAGAAGTAAAGAAAAGCGGATTGCGTGGCAGGGGCGGTGCAGGTTTTCCTACGGGAATGAAATGGAGTTTTTTGGCCAAGCCAGAGGGAGTAGCCCGCTACCTTGTGGTGAATGCAGATGAAAGTGAACCTGGAACTTTTAAAGACAGGTATTTAATGGAATTTCTGCCGCATTTATTGATAGAAGGAATGATTGTAAGTTCATTTGCATTGGGCAGTAATGTCAGCTACATTTATATACGTGGTGAATACGCATGGATTGTTGATATTTTGGAACAAGCCATTGCAGAAGCAAAACATAATGGGTTTCTTGGTAAAAACATTTTAGGCAGTAGCTTTGATTGTGAAATTTATGTTCATCGTGGTGCTGGTGCATACATCTGCGGAGAAGAAACTGCATTGATAGAAAGCCTGGAAGGTAAAAGAGGCAACCCGAGAATTAAACCGCCGTTTCCTGCAATAAGAGGAGTTTGGGATTGCCCGACAGTGGTAAACAATGTTGAAACAATCGCAGCAGTAGTTCCTATCATCAACGATGGTGGCGAAGAATATGCAAAGATTGGTGTAGGAAAAAGTACGGGCACAAAACTGATGAGCGCCTGCGGCAATATCAATAAACCCGGTGTGTATGAAATTGACATGACCATAAGCGTTGAAGAATTTATTTACAGCGATGAATGGTGTGGTGGAATAAAAAATGGTAAAAGATTAAAGGCCTGTATTCCCGGTGGTTCATCGGTTCCTATTTTACCTGCTAATTTATTGCTCACAACTGCTAAGGGAGAAAAGCGGCTGATGAATTATGAAAGTTTAAGTGATGGCGGTTTTATAACTGGCAGTATGATGGGTAGCGGTGGATTTGAAGTGCTGGATGAAGAACAGTGTATTGTTCGGCATACTTATTCATTGGCAAGATTTTACCGCCATGAAAGTTGCGGACAATGTTCTCCCTGCCGTGAAGGAACAGGCTGGATGGAAAAGATATTATTGAATATTGAAAACGGGAAAGGGAAAATAAGTGATATAGATTTACTTTGGGATATACAACGCAAGATTGAAGGCAATACCATTTGTCCGCTGGGAGATGCAGCAGCCTGGCCAGTAGCGGCAGCCATCAGGCATTTCAGGGATGAGTTTGAATGGCATGTGCTAAACCCGGATGAATGTTTGAAGAAGAATTATGGATTGGCGCATTATGCGGATCCAATTCATGTGGCAGCCGCAGTTTAAAATTATTAGACGTATCTATTAATATGGCAGACGAAATAAAAACATTTAAAGTTACTATTGACAACATCACCATAGATGTTGCACCTGGTACTACCGTATTAAATGCTGCAAGACAAATTGGTGGCGATGTAACTCCACCTGCCATGTGTTATTACAGCAAGTTGGATGGCAGCGGCGGTAAATGCCGTACCTGTTTGGTAGAAGTAAGTAAAGGGAGTGAAAAAGACCCAAGGCCAATGCCTAAGTTGGTGGCAAGTTGCCGTACCACAGTAATGGATGGAATGGAAGTTAAAAATATCACCAGCGAAAAAGTAAAAGATGCAAGAGCAGGTGTGGTGGAATTTTTATTGATCAATCATCCGCTGGATTGCCCGATATGCGACCAGGCTGGTGAATGCCATTTACAGGATTTGGGCTATGAGCATGGAAAAGAAGGCACAC
The DNA here is from genome assembly GCA_031384415.1 of Bacteroidota bacterium. Lineage (GTDB taxonomy): Bacteria > Bacteroidota > Bacteroidia > Chitinophagales > Chitinophagaceae > Ferruginibacter. The sequence continues at coordinate 19,492 of JANNAM010000159.1, read as the reverse complement.
GCTACGAATTTAAAAGAAGAACTTTTGAGAAGGAAGATATCGGCCCTTATATCCAGTTGCACATGACAAGGTGCATTCTTTGTTACCGTTGTACTTATGTGGCCGACCAGTTAACCGATAAAAGAGTGCATGGAATTTTAGACCGTGGCGACCATGCCGAAATCTCAACTTATATTTCCAAAGCAATAGAAAATGATTTCAGTGGCAATATGATTGATGTTTGCCCGGTAGGTGCATTAACAGATAAAACATTCCGTTTTAAAAACAGGGTTTGGTTTACCAAGCCAGTGGATGCTCACCGTAATTGCGAAAATCCCAAATGCTGCTGTAAAGCATCTTTATGGTTACGAGGCGATGAAGTCTATAGGGTAACTTCCCGTAAAGATGAATGTGGCGAAGTGCAAAGTTACGATGGTAAGCCAGGCTGGATTTGTAATACATGCCGTTTCGAAAAAAAGAAAACAGCCAACTGGCAAATTGAAGGCCCCACAGTTATTCATCGTCACTCTGTGATCTCACAGGGACATTATGTTGGGACTATAAAACCAAATGAAACGATCAAAGCAGTAATGGGTGGAAGGGATCCGAAATTATTAATGGATATACACACAGTAAGTGAGGTTAATGAAACATTCATCCATTTGAGCGAAATAAATGGTCCTGCCGATTCAGGAACATTTAACGGGACATCTAAAGAAAAATAAAATAATTATAATAAACAGAAATGCTATTAGCAATTGACTGGGCTTTGATAATTGAAAAATTGGTTTTAATCATTGTGGTGGTTATGGCTTCGCTGGGCATTGCTATGTACGCTACTTTTGCCGAGCGTAAAGTGGCCGCCATTTTACAGGACAGAAGAGGGCCAAACCGTGCCGGTCCGTTTGGAATTTTGCAACCGCTGGCAGACGGGTTGAAATTATTTTTTAAAGAAGAAATTATCCCCAATTTTTCTTCTAAATTTTTATTTATACTTGGCCCTGCACTGGCAATGCTTACAGCCATAATGACTGGTGCTGTAATTCCCTGGGGCGATAAAGTACATTTTTTTGGAAGAGATATTCAATTGCAGATTGCTGATGTGGATGTTGGTATTCTATATGTTTTTGGAGTAGTAAGTCTGGGTGTATATGGCATAATGATTGGCAGTTGGGCCAGTAATAATAAATTTTCTTTGATTGGCGGCTTAAGGGCAGCATCGCAAATTATCAGTTACGAACTTGCCATGGGCATTTCGCTGATTGCTTTAATTATGGTTACAGGCAATTTGAGCATTAAGCAAATGGTGCTGGACCAGCAAACCGGTGCCTGGAATGTTTTTTACCAGCCACTCGGTTTTTTAATCTTTTTAATTTGTGCTTTTGCCGAATGTAACCGTACACCTTTTGATTTACCGGAAGCAGAAAACGAACTGATTGGTGGTTATCATACAGAGTATTCTTCTATGAAACTGGGATTTTATTTATTTGCTGAATATATCAATATGTTTGTAAGCAGTGTAATAATGGCTTCACTGTTTTTTGGCGGTTATGATGTTTTGCCTTTTGTAGATGAATCAATATGGGGATTGTCAGCAAACTGGATGGCTTTGATAGGAATTGGGGCGTTGATGGCTAAAGTAGTTTTCTTTTTGTTTGTGTTTATGTGGGTACGCTGGACGATACCACGTTTTCGCTACGACCAGTTGATGAACCTTGGCTGGAAAATTTTAATACCGCTGGCATTGGTAAACATGCTGGTAACTGGTGGTGTAATATTGTTTTTAAATAAATAATTTAAATAGCCTTTTGGGTTTAATATATATGCAGGCATTAACAAACAGATTAAAGCAGGTAGATAGAAAGCCAATGAGTTTTCTGGAGCGAATGTACCTTGTTGCAATTTTTAAAGGCATGTACATTACTTTCATGCACATCTTTAAAAAGAAGCCTACTATTAACTATCCCGAAAAGAAAAGGCCCTTCAGTCCGGTGTTTCGTGGCCTGCATATTTTAAACAGGGACGAAGAAGGAAGAGAAAACTGTACCGCCTGCGGCTTATGTGCAGTAGCCTGCCCTGCCGAAGCAATAACCATGGAAGCAGCAGAAAGAAAAACGGGGGAAGAAAATTTATACAAGGAAGAAAAATATGCAGCCAAATACGAAATCAATATGCTGCGTTGCATTTTTTGCGGCCTTTGCGAAGAAGCCTGTCCAAAAGATGCCATTTACCTAAGCGAAACATTTGCACCGGCAGATTACTTGCGTAAGCGGTTTATTTATTCGAAAGAAGAATTATTGATTCCTCATCCTTTAGAAAATCCGGATGAATATAAAAAGGCATTGGGCAATCGGGTAAAAAAAGTTCAGAGTTCTTAGTAGAGAGTTTAGTTTTTAGAATTTAAGATTTAGCATTTAACAATGAGTATAACAACAATAGTATTTATCATTTTATCAGTAATGGCAGTGGGTGCTGCATTGATGATGGTGTCTGCAAAAAATCCGGTACACAGTGTGCTTTGGTTGATTGTGGTTTTCTTTTCCATCAGCGGGCATTATGTTTTACTCAATGCTCAGTTCCTGGCAATTGTAAACATTATTGTGTATGCAGGTGCCATCATGGTATTATTTTTATTTGTGGTAATGCTTATGAATCTGAATGTAGAATCTGAGCCCATGAAAAATTACCGGCTGCAACTGGCAGGAGTAATTTCGGGTGGTTCACTACTGCTTGTTTTATTATCGGCTTTAATGAAAGTTCAATCCACCCCGGTGCAAACCAATGACGGGGATGTTGGCTTAATAAAAAAACTGGGTATGGTTTTGTTCAATGATTATGTTGTGCCTTTCGAACTGAGCAGCATACTTTTTTTAAGCGCTATGATAGGCGCTGTAGTAATTGCTAAAAAAGAAAAATAAAGAGATTTTATTACAATGGATATAAAAGCATACATAGGCCTTTCAATTTTACTGTTCAGTATTGGTATTATTGGTGTACTCATACGGCGCAATGCCATTATCATTTTTATGTGCATCGAATTAATGCTGAACTCGGTGAATCTTTTATTGGTTGCATTTTCAAAAATGCATGCGCTGGGCATTGCACATGGCAGTCCGTCGCTGGCAAGCGATGCACAGGTATTTGTTTTCTTCATCATGGTGGTGGCTGCGGCAGAAGTAAGTGTAGGGCTGGCTATTATTGTGATGATGTACAGGAATGTTCATTCGGTAGATATAAATTTTTTAAACAGGTTAAAGAATTGATGCTGGTAAATTTTACCGGCAACCAGAATAATTGTTTATGAGTAACGTATTAGAATCAGTTTGGGTGATACCGATTTTTCCTTTGGTAGGCTTTATTGTCACCGGGTTGATGCGTAATTATTTGCCCAAACACCTGGCGGCTTTTATTGCATGCAGCAGTATTTTTCTTTCTTTCCTGGCAAGTGCTTATGTTTTCTATATTGTAAAAGATGTTACTTCCAATCCGGCCGCAATTCATTATTTTGATTTCATCAACACAGGGGCTTTACACATTGGTTTCGATTTTAAAATTGACCATCTTACTTCAGTATTCTTATTAATCATAACTGGCGTTGGGTTCCTCATTCATTTATATTCTACCGCCTACATGAGCGAAGAGCAGGAAAATGATTACGCTAAATATTTTTCTTACCTCAACCTTTTTGTTTTCTTCATGCTGCTATTGGTAATGGGGGGCAATTATCTTATCATGTTCATAGGTTGGGAAGGTGTGGGACTTTGTTCTTACTTATTAATCGGCTATTGGTTTACCAATAATAATTATAACAATGCGGCTAAGAAAGCTTTCATCATGAACCGCATTGGCGACCTTGGCTTTTTACTGGCTTTATTCTGGTTGATTGCAAAAGTTGGTTCTGTAGATTTTGCAACAGTAAATGCAGGCATTGCAAAACTATCAACGTTTGATGTTACCGGAATTACCATATTATTCTTTGTTGGGGCCACCGGCAAAAGTGCTCAAATTCCATTGTACACCTGGTTGCCCGATGCAATGGCAGGCCCAACACCGGTAAGTGCATTGATACATGCTGCAACGATGGTTACCGCAGGTATTTATATGATTGTGCGGAGCAATGTTTTATTTTCTCTTGCTCCCATCACAATGGAAATTATTGCGGTAATTGGATTGCTTACTGCTTTATTGGCTGCCACAATTGCTATTTATCAAAATGATATTAAAAAAGTGCTGGCTTACTCAACGGTGAGCCAGTTGGGTTATATGTTTTTAGCATTGGGTGTGGGCGCATTCAGCAGCGGTGTGTTTCATGTAATGACGCATGCTTTCTTTAAAGCGCTGTTGTTTCTTGCTGCCGGAAGTGTAATACATGCCATGAGCGGCGAGCAGGATATTACAAAGATGGGAGGCTTGCGAAAAAAGATTCCTGTTACTTACATAACATTCTTACTCGGCGTTTTGGCAATTGCAGGTTTCCCTTTTACATCAGGGTTTATTTCTAAAGACGAAATATTGCTCAATGTTTACAACCACAACAAACTTTATTTTTATTTAGCCGTCATTGGTGCGGTGATGACTGCATTCTATATGTTCCGTTTGCTTTTTCTTACATTTTTTGGTGGCTTTCGTGGTACGCATGAGCAGGAACATCACCTCCACGAATCGCCAAAGGCAATGACCATTCCTTTAATTATTCTTGCTGTGCTGAGTGTTATTGGTGGCCTGGTGCAATTGCCACATGTTTTTGGAGGCCATCCTTATTTCAGTGAGTTTTTAAATCCTGTTGTGAAAACTGTTGAACACACCGATCCAAAATTAGCAATGAAAGAATATGTGCTGCTTATTGGAACCATTATAGGATTGGCAGTAGTTTATTTCTTTACTAAAAAGAATTATGCAGTAAATAAATACGAAGGCGAATACCATGGCTTTAAAAAAGTGCTGGCCAATAAATGGTATGTGGATGAAATGTATGATGCCATTGTTGTGAAGCCATTGCTGGCAGTGGGAACATTCTTTAAAAACGTAGTTGAAAAAAGCGGCATTGACGGTTTTGTAAATGGCATTGGCAAAGCAGTTAATTACAGCAGCCGCCAGGTTCGTTTGCTGCAAAGCGGCCAGGTGGGTGCTTATGTGTTGCTGATGGTGATAGGAATTTTAATTTTATTTATAGTTCAATTGTTTTTGTAAAATAAAAATTTAATGCTGGGTACTTACATTACATTTCCTGAGTTGTTAATTTGGTTTCCGCTGGTGGCCGGTATATTTTCATTTCTGATTAAGAAAGATGACAGCGTAAAAACATGGGCATTGTTTGCTTCAATCATTACACTTTGTATTTCGCTGGGCAGTTTTTTTTATACAAACGACATAAATGCAAGTAATGTAAGTTATGAATGGTTAACATCGCTGGGCAGCAGCTTTGCTGTTGGGCTGGATGGAATGGGCCGCCTGCTTACTTTCTTAACGGCAATTGCATTTCCAATAATTTTTGTAGCTACTTACAATAACAAATATAAAAATGCCAAAGCATTTTATGGACTGATGCTGCTGAGCCAGGCAGGATTAATGGGTGTGTTTTGTGCAATGGATGCACTGCTGTTTTATTTCTTTTGGGAACTTGCCCTTATTCCTGTTTACTTTTTATGCAGCCGCTGGGGCGGAGAAAAAAGAATTCAGGCAACGTTTAAATTCTTTGTATATACTTTCGCAGGTTCGCTTTTGATGCTGATAGGAATTATTTATGTTTATCAGCATACAAGTGTAAGAATAGAAGAATCGGGTTTTCATTCTTTCAGAATATCAGATTTTCTTGCAGTGCAACTAAATATGCAGCAGCAAAGCTGGTTATTCTGGTTATTTTTTGTAGCCTTTGCTATTAAGATGCCTATATTCCCTTTTCACACCTGGCAGCCCGATACCTATGAGCAGGCGCCCACTTCCACAACAATGGTACTGAGTGGTATAATGGTGAAGATGGGTTTGTTTGCTGTACTCAGGTGGCTGCTGCCTTTGTTTCCGCTGGCTGTTGCCCGGTGGGACAATATTGTAATTGGCCTTTCGGTTTTTGGTATGATTTACGCAAGTTTGATTGCTATTAAACAGGATAATTTAAAACGGCTGGTGGCGTATTCATCTATTGCACACATTGGTTTAATGTGTGCTGCAATTTTTACAAGAAGCGATACAGGTTTGCAGGGTGTAATGATTCAAATGTTCAGTCATGGAATTAATATTATTGGTTTGTGGATAGTAATTGAATTGCTGGAAAAACAAACCGGCGTTCGTAAAATATCTGAACTGGGCGGTGTGGCGCATAAAGCGCCGGCACTTACAATTTTGCTCCTGGTTATTGCGCTGGCAAATATTGCATTGCCTTTAACCAATGCATTTGTGGGGGAGTTTATGATGTTCAGCAGCCTGTTTAAATACAATGTTTGGTTTGCAACAGCGGCAGGCGTAAGTATAATACTTGCGGCAGTTTATACTTTGAATATGGTACAGAAAGTTTTTTATGGTAACACAAATGCAGTAACAGAAAATGTAAAAGACATAAACCTGTCTCAGACAGTAATATTAAGTGTTATAGTGGTAATCATATTTGTAACAGGGCTTTTTCCACAACCAATATTTGATTTAACGAAAGATACAGTTACAAGTTTATTACTGAGATTTGGTTAGTGCATGCAAGTTTATTAAAGGTGTAAACCCTGATAAAAATAGTTTACTAGTATTATGAACGCAATTATATTAACAGCCATTTGGGGAGTTGTAATGATGTTTGGTGGTGTGTTTATCAAAAATAAAGCCACCCCCAAATACCTTGCTATTGCAGGGCTAGTATTGATTTTTTTAGCCAATGGGCTGGAATTGAATACCGGCAGAGCATTGTTGAATATTGATGTGAAAGACATGCTGCATACCAATAGTTTTAATTTAACTTTTATTGCTGTAGCAATGGGTTGCACATTGCTTTTCTTTTTGCTGAATGGAAGAGATGTGGAGAAAGTGGGCAGCCATGTTTCAGAATATTTTGCACTCATGTTTTTTGTATTGTGCGGTGTTTGCATTGCTGCCACTTTCAATACACTGCTCATGTTGTTTCTTGGTATTGAAATCATTTCTATCCCGCTGTATATTTTAACCGGCAGTGATAAAAGAAATTTAAAAAGCAACGAAGCGGCCCTTAAATATTTTTTAATGGGCGCCTTCAGCACCGGCATTATGCTGATGGGCATTGCATTTATTTATGGTGGCAACGAACTGGCTTCTTTCTTTATTGATAATATAAAAATAGGCGAAGGAAAAATGCCGGTGCTGCTTTCTGTTGGATTGGTTTTCCTGCTTATCTCCATGTCTTTTAAAGTTTCTGCTGTGCCTTTTCATTTCTGGACACCCGATGTGTATGATGGTGCGCCAACTGTATTTACTTCTTTTATGAGTACCATTGTAAAAGCAGCAGGCTTCTTTGCATTTGTACGGTTGTTTGAAAATGCTTTTGGTGTTGTTCATCCGCAATGGCAAACATTGATTGTGATAATTACGGCGGCCACCTTGTTAATTGGTAACCTTACTGCAGTTTTTCAGCAAAGTGTAAAACGTATGCTTGCTTACTCCAGCATTGCACAGGCAGGTTTTATGCTGTTTGCAGTATTTGCATTAAATGAAAAAGCAAAAGAAGGATTGATTTTATATTCGGCTGCTTACAGTCTTGCCACCATTGGAATTTTTGCCATTCTAATTAAAATGAAAGATTACACAGTGGATGGTTTTAATGGCTTGGCTAAGCAGCAACCATTGCTGGCAATTACAGCTACAATTTTTCTGCTGTCATTAACAGGCATTCCTTTAACTGCAGGTTTTCAAAGTAAGTTTTATATGCTGATGGCTGCTGTGCAGGATGGCCACCAGTTTTGGCTTGTGATACTGGCTGTGTTGTGTGCTGCTATCAGTGCTTATTATTATTTTCGCATTATACAGGCAATGTATTTTAAAGAAGCAACCGCTGAAGCCCCGGTTATTGACGATGCAGACATCAGCAAAGGATTTAAAATTTTGCTGGTTATTACTGCAGCTTTAATTATTATACTGGGAGTTTATCCTCAAATATTATTAGACTGGCTGTATCATTCAGTTTAACTGCCACTTATCAAACTTATCTTACTGCAACGGCATTAAATAAATATCTTTAGTATGAACACAGCAGCATGACATACAAAGACACAATTGCCCTTTCGTGGCGAAATATAAAAAGCAACCGGCTCCGCACTGTCATCACTATCATCATCATTGCTCTGGGCATTTTTGCCCTCATTCTTATTATCACTGCAATTAAAGCCGCCAGCAACAGCCTTACTTCCAGTTTTTCCACCATGGGCGCCAATGCTTTCAGCCTGCGTTTTAAAGACCGCAACATCCGCTTTGGCGGCAGCAGGCAGAACACTAAAAAAATAAATAAATCTTCACTTAAAGAAAGAAAATCTAACACAGGAAAAATTATTACCTACGAAGAAGCCAAGACTTTTAAGGAGCGGTATGCTTTTCCAGCAAAGGTTGGCCTTGCATTGCGGGGGCCCGGCGGCATTGTGGTGAACAACGAACGAAAAAAAACCAACCCTGATGTAAACATGAACGGCGGCGATGAAAATTACCTGGACCTGAACGGATTTAAAATTGCCTATGGCCGCAATTTTACTTTAACGGAAATAGAATCTGGACGAAACGTTTGTATGCTGGGCGATGGTGTGGCCAAAAAAATATATCCTGATTATCCTGAAAAGGCAATTGACAATATTGTAAAGGTTGATCACATTCCTTACCGGGTTATTGCCGTGCTGGAAGAAAAAAACAGCAGCGCTTTTTTTAACAGCAGCAGGGTGGTTATTGTGCCATACAATAATGTAAGGCGTTTGTATGCTTTGCAAAATGCCAGCTTTAATATTGGTGTGCAGGTCAGCGATATAAAATATATGGAGGCAGCCATTGGCGAAGCCAAAGTAACTTTCAGGCCGGTAAGAAAATTGGATGTGAAGGAAGAGGATAATTTTTTTATTGATAAAAGCGACAGTATTGCCGAAACATTATTAACCAACCTTGGTTTTTTGGAAAAGGGAACCATTGGCATTGCCTTCATTACTTTAATTGGTGCAGCCATCGGGTTAATGAACATTATGCTGGTGGCAGTTAACGAACGAACCAAAGAAATTGGCCTTGTAAAAGCACTTGGTGGAACAAAAAAAGATATTCGGTCACAGTTTCTGTGGGAGAGTATCTTAATCAGTTTGCTGGGCGCTATGGCGGGTATTATTGCAGGAGTATTAATGGGCAATATTGTTTCGGTTTTATTGCACACAGGTTTTGTGGTGCCATGGGGCTGGGTAATTGCCGGCATAGTTGTGTGTTCTTTGGTTGGATTATTTGCAGGGTTATATCCTGCAATAAAAGCAAGTAAATTAAATCCGATTGATGCGTTGAGGTATGAATAAAAAAAATGCGCCGCAGCGAAGCTGCGGCGCAAAATCATTTTAATAAAAACCTGTTATTTAGGGTCTAATATTTTCTTCAGCCTGTCGCTTAAATCCTGCAAATGATATTTGGTTGCTTTGTCTGATGCGCCGGCGGCGGCCACATCAACAGCAGTTTTCAATTCTCTTGCATGTCCTTTCAGGTAACTAAGCAAATCACTTTTTTTAACATCAACAGTTGGCGTAATGCTTCCAAAATTAAAAGTGATGCCTGATGTAGGTGCAGGATTGATAAGAGTGTTCAGTCTTTCAACATAAGATTTTTGCAGGTTTCTTCTGTAAATATCAATTGGTTTCTTTGCAGTAAGTTCAGTAAATACTGATTGTTTTAAATCTGTCAGTAAATCATTTACAGTGTAAGCAGCAGTGCCAATAGAAGCTTCAGCATTAATCATTTTGCCCATGGTATAAGTACTGAGCATTCTGTTCAGTGCACTTTCCTGAAGGCTTAAAATAGTAGTGCTGAAATTAACGCCTGCTTTTTCTCCCACATCTTTGTTCATAAGCCATGTTGGTGTTGTAAACACCTGCTTACTGATAAAATCAGCGGCTTCCTTTTGCGTTGCTTTACTTACATATTCATAAACAGCACCATCCTGGTTGTTCTTTTTTAATGTTTCGTAAATACCGCCAAAGTTGTAGCAAACATGGCCGATATACCTGCGGAACTGCCCTGTAAGTTCACCATACATTTCATTTAAGTCGCTGTATCCTTCATTGGGTTCTTTTGTCCAGTTAACCAGGTTTGGAAGAATCCGTTGCAGGTTTTTAATACCATAAGCGGAAGCTTTCATTGCATTATCGCCAATACATTCACTTTGATCCCTTGGATCGTCCTGCTGGCCCTGGCGGCCAAAGTAAAAACGTTTGTCGCCTGCTTTAGCTTCTATCCATTTGTCTAAAATCGGCACTTCATCTTCGGCCGTTTTTGCATCTGGTAAAAATTTGTATCCCCACTCAATAGACCATTTGTCATAATCGCCAATGCGAGGGTAAAGGCCGGATGCAGAAATATTATCTTCTGGCTGTGCCACATAATTAAACCGGGCATAATCCATAATACTGGGTGTATGGCCATTTGCTTCCACCCATGCCTTGTTACGCAGGTTTTCAACCGGCACACCGGCAGATGAACCAAAATTGTGCGGCAAACCTAAAGTGTGCCCAACTTCGTGGGATGATACAAAACGTATTAACTGACCCATCAGTTCATCGTCAAAAACCATTTTACGTGCCCTTGGGTCAACAGCACTTGCCTGAATCATATACCAGTTGCGTAATAATTGCATTACGTTGTGAAACCATCCTATATGGCTTTCTAATATTTCGCCACTGCGTGGATCAATATTACTTGGGCCATAAGCATTTTGAACATCCGATGGTTTGTAAATGATGCCACTGTTACGGGCATCTTCAAGGCTCCAGGTGCTGTCCTGTTCCCATGTGGGAGCTTCTTTTCCAACAATTGCATTTTTAAAACCGGCTTTTTCAAAAGCAACCTGCCAGTCGTTGATGCCCTGTATTAAATAAGGCACCCATTTTTTAGGAGTAGTAGGGTCTATATAATAAACTATCTGTTTGGCAGGTTCTACCAGTTCGCCACGTTTGTATTTTTCCATATCCTCCGGCTTGGGTTCCAGGCGCCAGCGGGCAATCATATAAATATCTTTTACACCCTGCGGATTGGCATCAAAGTCTGTGTAGGCTGTGCCAAAATAACCAACCCTGGTATCCCTGTATCTTGGTTTCATTGGCTTTTCGGGTAATATAACCAATGAACTGTTCATTTCTAAAGTAACAGTTGCCTGGCTTGGGGGCGATGGTGCTGAGCCCGGACCCGGCGAGCCGGCACTTTTTGAAAATGTTTTAACCGTTTTAATTTCAATATTTATCGGGTAGGGTTTTACAGAAATGATGTATGATTTATCTGCCTGAAAAGCTCCTGCCTGGAACTGCGATTTCTCAGAACCGGCAAAGCCAAAGATTTCATTGTCGGGGGTAATGTTATCTGTAATGTCAATTACAATTCCACCACCCAAACTGTCGGGGGCATAAGCCTTCACATCAAAGGCCATTGCAATTGGCTGAATATTGCTGTTCAATACAGACCGGTACATGGGTTTTGTGCTGTCGGGATTTACTTTGTAAGATATATTCCTTAAAAATATTTTATTGTTTGGGCCTTTTTCAAAACGGATAACTCCGCCGCCAATTTCATCTCCGGCATAGCCACCAAATCCCTTGGGGCTTTCTATAGATGATTTGGATACCCTGTTAACTACCAGTATATCCCTTCCGAGCATGTTTGTGGGCAACTCAAAATAATATTTGTCTTCAATTTTGTGCACTGTAAATAAACCCCTGCTGGTTTTAGCTTTATCGGTTATTACTTCTTTATAAGGCTTTGGTCCCGCCTTTGGCGGCGGAGTGGCTCCAGGCGTGCCGGGTGGAGTGGCTGGTGTTGCAGGTTTATCCTGAGCATAAACAGCAACTGTTAAACAAATTGCTCCAAGGGCCATAGAAATTCTTTTTAAGAAGTATTGCATACCGAAAATTTTAAGATTGTATTAAATAATTAAGAAGCAACGAAAATATTGAATAGGGCATAAAGTAACAGTTTTTATGGATAAAAGGCAAATAACAGATGCGATTGGATTTTTTTTAAATTATTTATGTAAAAAAGGGCGGATGGCATCTTTTGAAAAATTTTAAAAAAATAATAAGGGGAGATTGTTGCATACAATTATTTCATTAACTTGGCATTTCCTTTTTAAATTAAATAAGAAAAAAATTTGCTTGCATAAATTTATTTTTCAGTAGAATTGTGCAGTCAAAATAAAATCACAAACACAAATCAACATTTTCAATCACTAAAATCTGAACGTCATGGCAGAAACAAAACCAACTGCAACTGTAAAACCTGCATCTTCTGTACAGGTAAAAAAATCAAGCAATGCTATTTCTCTTTTGGCTCCTGTTATTTGCATAATTGCAGGTTACGTCATCTGGAGATTTCTTTTAGGTAATCCGTCTGGCTTTACAAAGCCCGGAACAGGATGGTTTTGGCCTTCTCATGATGGCCCTAAAAATGCCTTGAATAAAATGTACCTGGGGGGTATTATTGTGCCAATCCTGATTGGTAGTTTTTTAACCATGTTAACTTTTGTTATTGAGCGTTTTCTTACCATCGGAAAAGCTTCAGGTTCGGGCAACAATGCCGATTTTATCCGTAAAGTGCAATATCATTTAGCCAACAAAAATGTTGATGCAGCCCTTGCAGAATGCGATAAGCAAAAAGGCAGTGTTGGTAATGTAATGAAAGCCGGTTTACATCGTTACAAAGAAATGATTAATAATGGCGAACTGTCAACCGATCAAAAAGTACTTGCCATTCAAAAAGAAGTGGAAGAAGCCACAGCGCTTGAATTGCCAATGCTGGAAAAAAATCTTGTGTTCCTTTCTACCATTGCTTCTGTTGCAACCCTGCTGGGTCTGTTAGGTACTGTATTGGGTATGATTCGTTCTTTCTCTGCACTGGGCGAAGGCGAAGGCGGTGGAGATGCTGCCAACAAATTGTCGGTAGGTATTTCGGAAGCCTTGTATAATACCGCTCTTGGTATTGGTACTTCAGCTTTTGCAATTATTTTCTACAACATGTTTACTACCAAAATAGATGGCATTACTTATGGCATTGACGAAAGCGGTTTTACCCTTACTCAAAGCTTTGCTTCCCTGTACAAATAATTGTATGGATTTAATACAGTATTGCATCTAATAAAGTAAATAAAAACAATAATATGGGAAGAGCGAAAATACCCCGGAAAAGTACCAATATTGATATGACAGCAATGTGTGATGTTGCATTCCTCTTGCTTTCATTTTTTATATTGGCTACCAAGCAAAAACCGCCTGAGGCAGTTGCAGTAGTTGCTCCTTCTTCAGTGTCTTCAAAAGCAGCACCCGAAAAATCCATTTTGATTACATTAACTAAAGAAGGCAAAGTATTTTTAATGTTAGGTGATGATACTAAGAAAAATGAAATACTTAGTGATATCAATACCACCAGGAGTCTGGGTTTATCTCAAAGCGAACTGGCAAAATTGGGCAAAATGAGTTTTATCGGCATGCCATTAAATACCCTTAAAGGTCTGGTTAATCTTAGCCAGCCACTGCCGCCGGATAAAATGGAAGGTATTCCTATTAAAGACAGTGCTACCAATGAACTTGTTGACTGGCTGAGAAGTGTAACAAATGCTTATAAGGGTACCAATCAAAAAGATTTGGAAAATATTTTGCTGGTAAAAGGAGATAATGACGCTTTATACCCCGACTTTAAAAACATTAAGTACGCTCTTAAAAAGAATGAGCTTTATAAATTTAAGATTGTTACTAATTCTGAATCTGCACCTCCGGGTTCGGAACTCTATAATATTAACAAGTCGGGCAAAAGTGCAGAAGGCGAAACAAAATAATTCTATCTAATTTAAAAATATTTTTTATGGCAGAAATGGATACTTCGTCGGGTGGTGGTCACAAAAAAGGTCCCGGCGTCAAAAAACCCAAGAAATTATCAACAAGGGTTGATTTAACTCCAATGGTGGATTTGGGATTCCTGCTCATTACTTTTTTTGTTTTCACTACTACCATGAGCAAGCCTACCGCAATGAATATGAACGAACCCAAAGATGATCCGGATAACCAGCTTAAAGTAAAAAACTCCGGGGCTATGACAATTTTGCTGGGCAAAGATAATCAGGTGTATTATTACATGGGAGAGTTAACGGCCGAAGGAGCTTCTGATCAGTTTAAGAGCACCAATTTTAAAGATATCAGGCAGATAATTTTGGATAAAAAGAAAGGCACTCCCATTGGCGATTTAATGTACATCATTAAGGCAGATAAAGAAAGCAAATTCAGGAATGCGATTGACATACTTGACGAGATGCAGATTAATGCTGTACCTCCTGGCCACTATGCCGAAGTAGATATTAATGAAGTGGAACAATTGCTGATACGAAAGACAGAAGAGGCCAATGGCATAAAATAGATTTATGGAATCTTTTCAAAACTGAATCTAAATAACAAAGTATTTACAATGGATATAAATAAAATTTTAAGCGCCGATATTCTCGATATTATTTTCGAGGGTAAAAATAAATCCTACGGTGCATACGATTTAAGAAAAACATACAACAAACGGTTAACGAAAGCCTTGTTGCTTACAGCTTCGCTGGCGCTGTTAATTTTCCTGGGAACTGTTTTTGCAAGTGTTTTTCAAAAATCTGACAGCGATAAACTTGATGTGCTGGATACTCAGCTGGCTGAAATTAAGAAGGATGCAACGCCTCCTCCTCCTCCGCCACCACCACCACCAAAACCACCACCACCACCAGAAATAAACCAGGTTAAATTTACTCCTCCTAAAATTGTAAAGGATGAAGAAGTAAAACCTGATGAAAAGATTGAAGAAATTAAAGAAGACCAGGTTATCAGTACTAAAACTGTTGAAAGCGAAAACAAAGAACAGATTGTACAGGCACCGGTAGAAGATAAAGGAACACAGGTTGTAACGAAACCAGTGGAAGATGACGAAAACAAAGTGTTTAACAAAGTAGAAGTTGAAGCTGAGTTTCCGGGGGGAACAAGCGCATGGAGAAGGTATCTTGAAAAAAACCTGAATGCCAATACACCGGTTGACAATAATGCTCCTGCAGGAACTTACACTGTAATGGTTCGTTTTATTGTTAGCAAAGACGGTACTATCAGCGATGTGGAAGCTACCAGTAAACACGGCTACGGCATGGAAGAAGAAGCCATCAAAGTTATTAAAAGAGGACCCAGATGGACTCCGGCTTTACAAAATGGACGTAATGTAAATGCCTACCGTCAGCAGCCCATTACCTTCCTGGTAGAAGAAAACTAAAATTTCTTTTTTTTAAGATAAAAATCCCAATGGTTAATTCCGTTGGGATTTTTTTTATGTTTTTTATGAAAATAAATTTGACAAAAGAAAAAGAAATATTCTGTGGAATGAAAAGAATCTACCATCTCAGTAAAAACTTTCAGCTATGGCAGAAATTATTACAACATCAACCGAAAAACGGAAAGGCGTAAAACGGTTAGTAAAAAAAAGCACCAGGGTTGATTTGACTCCCATGGTAGATTTAGGTTTTTTGCTCATCACTTTTTTTGTATTTACTACCACAATGGCTAAGCCAACAGTGATGAATGTAAATATGCCTTACGATAAAGATTCATCTCATGATCCAATTTGTGAATCATGTGTACTTACTGTAGTTTTAGAGAAAGAGAATTTTATCAGATATTATGAAGGTGCTGCAGGAAAAAATACAATACTCAAAGAAACATCCTTTACCAATGGTGGAATAAGAAATGTGATAATTGAAAAAATGAAAACTGTAAAAATTGCAAGGGGTACCAGTGACGAATTTGTATTGATTATAAAACCTTCTGTTACTTCAAATTTTAAAAACTTTGTTGACATTACAGATGAAGTAACCATCAACCAGGTTAAGCGTTACTATATTGATGAACTAAATGGTGAAGATATAAGCCTGCTGGCTTTGTA
This sequence comes from Bacteroidota bacterium, assembly GCA_031384415.1. Classification (GTDB taxonomy): domain Bacteria; phylum Bacteroidota; class Bacteroidia; order Chitinophagales; family Chitinophagaceae; genus Ferruginibacter. The sequence continues at coordinate 3,400 of JANNAM010000159.1, read as the reverse complement.
TCATAAATAATTCCGGCTTCACTTTGCTTCTGTCATCATCAACTATCTTTGCAGGATGCAAAGCAAAATTTCGGCCTGGGATGATACAATTGTGGCGCTGGCAACGCCACCTGGCATTGGTGCCATTGCTATTATCCGCCTCAGCGGAAAAGATGCTTTTCAAATCATTAACCGGTTATTTCCTTCAAAAGATTTAAGCAAACAATCATCACACACCCTGCATGTAGGTTTTATAAAAGAAGATGAAAAGGATATTGATGAAGTGGTAGTTTCTCTTTTTAAAACCCCAAAAAGTTATACCGGTGAAGATGTTGTTGAAATAAGCTGTCATGGAAGCCCTTATGTGCAGCAACAGGTTTTACAGGCTTGCATCCGCAACGGTGCAAGGCTTGCAAAGGCAGGCGAATTTACACAAAGGGCATTTTTAAACGGCAAACTTGATTTAACGCAGGCAGAAGCAGTGGCAGATTTAATTGCCAGTAATACATCTGCATCGCAAAAAACTGCTTTGCATAATATCCGTGGCGGCTTTAGCGAAGTGCTGAAACAATTAAGAGAAAACCTTATTCAGTTTTCTGCACTGATAGAACTTGAACTGGACTTTAGCCAGGAAGATGTGGAATTTGCCGACCGAAAAAAATTTTATGAATTAATTGAAAACGCTGAGGTAACTACAAAGAAATTACTGCAGTCATTTCAATTAGGTAATGTTATTAAAAATGGAGTAAGTGTAGCCATCATAGGCAAGCCAAACGCAGGCAAGTCAACTTTACTAAATACGCTTTTAAATGAAAACAGGGCAATTGTCAGCGAAATTGCCGGCACCACAAGAGATACCATCGAAGAAATTATTAATATAGATGGCATTTTATTCCGGCTGATAGATACAGCCGGCATACGGGAACACAGCAAAGATGTTATTGAAAATATAGGCATTGAAAAAAGCCTTGAGAAAATGAAATCTGCCGATGTGGTGCTGTATATTTTTGATGTAAATGAAATGACCGGGGATGAATTAACAGCCATTAGCAATGAATTTAATAAAGCAGCAAAAAAATTCCTGCTTGTTGGCAATAAGTCTGATATTGCCAATGGTTTTCTAAATAAGTTCAACAGCAGCGATGATGTGATTTTTATTTCTGCAAAAAATAATACCGGTATTGAAGGTGTAAAAAAGTATTTGTTTGATAAAACAGTAAATGCTCAGCCGTTATCAGAAAATACGATTATCACAAACACCCGTCATTTTGCAGCCCTGCAGCAGGTGCAGCAATCATTAACTGAAATAAAAGACGGGCTTAGCAACAAAATTCCTGGCGATTTAATAGCGCTTGATATCAGGCACTGCCTGCATTATATTTCTGAAATAACCGGCGACATTTCCAATGAAGATGTGCTGGATTTTATTTTCTCCAAATTCTGTATCGGAAAGTAGCCTAATTTCCTTTTCTTCTGTAATGCCTGTCAATGCTGCATTTCACAAAAATCTTTCTTCCTTTTTTTGTTGCCCGACTGCCTTTTTTATGGTAACTTTGTTGCCTGATTGTTGCCCAATCCTGTTGCCCGTTGCCCGGGGCAACACAAAGGCGAAATGATGCTACATCCAGCTACATCCAGCTACATCCGGCTACACCAGGCTACAATCAGCAACAACAGGCAACAACAATGAGTAGTAACATTCGCATAGAAAAGACATGTGAAGTTTGCGGTAATAAGTATATCGCAAAAAGAACCGTCACACGTTCATGTTCCCTGAACTGTGCCAGGTTGTTGTATAAGCGTACCAAACGCAATGAAAAAATAGAAGCAGTCATTCAAAAGGAAGCTGTAATAAAACCTTTCAATCCTATTGTTGCACAAAAGGAATTTCTCACTGTAGCAGAAGCCTGCCAGTTAATCAATGCAAGTCGCTGGACCATTTACCGCCTGATAGACAATGGCGAGTTAAAGGCTGCTAAAATTGGCCGCAGTACACGTATTGCCAGAACCGCTATTAATCACCTCTTCAATACTGATGCATCATGAATGTAACACTTCGCCAAAGGCAGAAAGCAGGAATGATAAGCCTATACCTTGATTACTATGATCAGGGCAAACGCAAATACCAATACTTAGAAATGTACCTGCATCCAAAGCCGGAGAAAGGAAGGCTAACGCCAGAGCAGAACAAGCATAATGAAAAAATCCTAAACTTAGCGGAAGCCATCCGGGCTAAGAAGCTGTTGGAAATAAAAAACGGTGAGTTTGGATTTAAGGATACAGAAAAAGGCAAAGGAAGTTTTCTTAAATACTTTGAGAACCTCACAGAACAGCGGAGAGGTAGCCAGGGCAATTATGGTAATTGGGATAGCGTATTAAAGCACCTGCAAAAATTCGCAACATTTGATGTAAGGTTTTCAGACATTGATAGAAAGTGGTTGGAAGATTTTAAAACATACTTGAAGCACAAAGCAAAGTTATCAAACGGCAAAGCTCTTTCCATCAATTCGCAATCTTCCTATTACGGCAAAGTATCAGCAGCTTTAAAAGAAGCTGTGAAGGATGGCATTATACAAATTAATCCAGCCTTACAGGTAGATGGAATAAAGCCAGATGACGCAAGCAGGGAATTTCTCACCCTCGAAGAATTACAGGCTGCAGCCAAAGCTCAATGTGAAATGCCGATTTTAAAAAATGCTTTTATTTTTTCAGCACTTACCGGCTTACGCTGGTCTGATATAGAAAAATTGCTTTGGTCAGAAGTGCAGTCTTCCGGTGATAATTTTTACATCCGTTTTCGGCAGAAGAAAACCAAAGGAGCCGAAACATTGCCTATATCAGAACAGGCATATACTTTATTAGGCCAAAGAGGAAAGCCGGTGGAGAAAGTATTTAGTGATTTAAAATACAGTGCCTGGAATAACCTCAAATTAAGAGAGTGGGTAATGAAAGCAGGCATTACAAAGCATATCACTTTTCACTGTGCAAGGCACACATATGCTACACTTCAATTAAATTTAGGTACTGATATTTATACAGTATCAAAATTATTGGGGCATCGGCATTTAAAAACAACGGAAGTGTATGCAAAAGTGATGGATAAGAAAAAGCAGGAAGCAGCAAGTCGTATCAAATTGGATTTATGAGTAAGCACTTAGAGGTATTCAACAAATTACTATTCATTGATTGCCCATGGCATGATAAAAATCCATCTGAAAGTAAATTTCAGCAGCAGCTTCATAAGCTGCCCAGAGTAACAGTAGAAAATCAGCCGTTATTAGAACTGAAGTTTTTAAAGCCTTTATCCGAAAGAAGAAAATACTATAGTGCCATTATAATGAATGAAGCTGTCAGTTACCTGAATGCGTTTCATAAAACCATGAAAGCAGATGCAACAGGAGATGAAAAAAAATACCAGGTT
>JANNAM010000140.1:0-10638 GCA_031384415.1 Bacteroidota bacterium | reverse complement strand
GGTAACCAACCAATACCATAAACGGTATCACCCACTTTCTTTTTTACCAATGAAAACCACGGGTCGAAGAATAGAAAGAATTTTTCTACCCGGCACTTAAACCATTTAGCGGTAATGTAATGGCCAAACTCATGTAACACTACAAGAATTGATAAAGACAAAAGCAACTGTGCTACTTTTAATCCCACACTGCTCCAGTTTATTGCTAATAATTCCATTTAACTGTTTGTTTTATTGATGCCAATTGCTGAAAATGTACAAGTGAGTGACACAAGGATGTATAATTGAAATACAAATGCCCGTCACAAAATTAATTACAGGTTAATCAGCGAAGCCGCAAAATTACGGGCTTCACCGTCGCTTTCAAAATATTCTTCAAGGGTGGGGTTTGCAATGAAAGCCGTGTGCTGCATGGTTTTTTCCACCATTGCCGTCATGTCTAAAAAACCAATGCGGTTGCGGAGAAAGGCCCACACTGCAATTTCGTTGGCAGCATTTAAAATGCAGGGCAGGTTGCCTCCTTTATTTAATGCTTCGGTAGCCAGTGCAAGATTTCTGAAAGTTTTAACATCGGGCTCTTCAAAACCAAGCGATGGGTATTTGCGAAAATCCAACCGGGGAAAATCATTTTGTATGCGCTGTGGAAATCCAAGGGCATATTGAATGGGCAGTTTCATGTCGGGCAATCCCATTTGTGCTTTAATACTTCCGTCGGCAAACTGCACCATGCTGTGTACAATACTTTGCGGATGAATAACCACCTGTATCTGATCGGGCTTTAAATTAAACAGCCATTTTGCTTCAATCATTTCCAGCCCCTTGTTCATCAGTGTGGCAGAGTCAATGGTAATTTTTGCACCCATTGCCCAGTTGGGATGCTGCAGCGCATGATCTTTTTTTACATTCACCAAAAAGTTGGGTTTCTTTCCTAAAAACGGGCCACCGCTTGCCGTTAGAATAATCTTTTCAATCGGGTTCCTGTTTTCGCCAACCAGGCATTGAAAGATGGCAGAGTGCTCACTGTCCACCGGAATGATAGGAACTTTTTTTTCAATGGCACGTTTCATCACAATGTCGCCGGCAACAACCAGGGTTTCTTTGTTTGCAAGGGCAATGGCTTTGCCATTTTCCACTGCTTTTAATGTTGGCCTTAAGCCAGCAAAGCCAACAATGCCAGCCAGCATCACATCATAAGTATCAAAGTCAGCTACTTCTTCCAAAGCAGTTTCGCCGGTAAAAACTTTTGTATCGGTTAACGCCAATGCACTTTTTACTTTATCATATTTTTTTTCATCACCAATAACCACTGCATTGGGTTTAAACTCCAGTGCCTGTTTAATCAGCAGTTCATCATTGGTTTGTGCTGTCAATATTTCTGCTTCAAATAATGTGGGATTGGCCCGGATAACATCCAAAGCCTGCGTGCCGATGGAGCCTGTAGAACCAAATAAAGCAATGCGTTTTTTACTCACTTATAAATTTTAATAACAGTAAAATTAGGTAATAAATTTTGGATACGGGCTTTAGTTCCCAGTGGCATCATCGTTGCGTCGCAATACTTTCATCTGCATACCAATGGGAAACTTTTATAGCAGCGTAGATTAATGCAATAACTGCTGCAATGCTTCATTCACTTTTTCAAAATCAAAGCTTTTAACTGCATGCTCCATCATTGCTACAATCTTATCATTCTGTAAGTTTCCAACAGAGCCTTCATGCGTATGATTAATATCTGTTGAGTAAGTAAAATTATTCTCCTCAATATCCTTCCCTACTTTTTTATACGCATCTCTGAAAGGAACGCCCTGCAACACTAGTTTGTTAACTTCTTCCACACTAAACAGGAATTTATACTTTTCTTGTTGCAGTAAATTCTTTTTCACAATCACATTACTTAACATCAACCCTGCCATCTCCATACAATCATCCAGGTTTTTAAAAGCCGGAATTAAATGCTCTTTTAATAATTGCAAATCCCTGTGATAACCCGATGGAAGGTTTGTTGTCATCAGCATAATTTCATTGGGCAATGCCTGTATGCGGTTGCAATACGAACGTATCAGTTCAAATACATCCGGATTTTTTTTGTGCGGCATAATGCTGCTGCCCGTTGTTAATTCGTCAGGAAAAGAAATGAAAGCAAAATTCTGGTTAAGAAATAAACAGGCATCCATACTTAATTTAGAAAGGGTGGCTGCAATATTTGCCAATGCCGATGCAACAATACGTTCTGTCTTTCCCCTACCCATTTGTGCATACACCACATTATAATTCAAATCATCAAAGCCCAATAATTCAGTTGTCATTGTCCTGTTAATAGGAAAAGAAGAGCCATAGCCAGCCGCAGAACCAAGGGGATTTTTATTTACAACTTTATAAGCTGCCTGCAGCGTTACCAAATCATCCACCAAACTTTCGGCATAAGCACCAAACCATAAACCGAAAGAAGACGGCATTGCCAGTTGCAAATGTGTGTAGCCAGGCAGTAAATCATCTTTATATGTTTCACTTTGCTTTATCAATAAATCAAAAAACGATTTAGTGGTAAGAACAAGTTTTTCAATTTCGCTTCTTAAAAATAATCTTAAATCAACCAGTACCTGGTCATTCCTGCTACGGGCACTATGGATTTTTTTTCCAACATCTCCTAACTTTTCTGTAAGCATCAGTTCCACCTGTGAATGAATATCTTCTACGCCGTCATTTAGTTTACCCCCATCCCCTAAAGGGGAGTTATTTGTAGAACCTGTTTTATCTGGCAGAAAATAATAATAGATATTTTTTAATTCACTTACTAATAGCTCCTTTTCATCTTTTTGTAAAAGACCTACAGACTCTAACATAATTACATGGGCAATTGAACCCAGTACATCAAAAGGAGCTAAATGCAAATCAAGTTCTCTGTCGTTGCCAACAGTAAAAAATTCTACTTGCTTTAATGATGCTTTATCTTTTTGCCAAAGTTTCATTTTGAATGATGAATTATGAATGATGAATTATGAATGATGAATTAGAGTAAGTGTCATTTACAACCTATAACTCATCATTCATAATTTATAACTGTTAAAGTATTTGTTCAAGTAACTTTATGTAGATGCCTATCCCTTCTTTTATTTCATCAAGATAAATAAATTCATCTGCAGTGTGGCTTCTTGCGCTATCGCCTGGTCCACATTTTAAAACCGGTACATTAATTAACGCTGCATCCGATGTTGTGGGCGAACCATAAGTTATTTTACCCAGTTTAATGCCTGCCTGCACTATAGGATGATTGATGTCAATTTTTGAAGAACGCATCCTCAAACTTCTTGGCTTTACTTCGCAACTCACATGCTGTTGAATTTTTTCCAATATCTCTTCATGTGTGTATGCATCCGTAACTCTCACATCTACTACAAATGTACATTGTGCAGGTACTACATTGTGTGCTTTATTTTCTGTAGCGATGCTTGTTACACTCATTTTAATAGTTCCCAATGTTTCTGACACTTTCGGAAATTGAAAATTGCGAAACCATTCAATATCTTTTAGTGCTTTGTATAAGGCATTCTCACCTTCTTCTCTTGCCGCATGGCCAGCTTTACCATAAGCAGTACAATCTAAAACCAGCAACCCTTTTTCGGCTATCGCTAAATTGGTTTGAGTAGGTTCGCCCACTATTGCAAACTCAATGGCAGGCAATAAAGGCAATACTATTTCTATTCCATTCTTACCCGAAATTTCTTCCTCTGCTGTTGCAGCTAAAACAATATTGTAATTTAAATTCTCTTTATTGTAAAAATGAACAAAGGCTGCTATTAATGAAACCAAACAACCTCCTGCATCATTACTTCCGAGTCCATATAATTTGTTGTCTTCAATAACTGGGGCAAAAGGATCCCTCGTGTACTGTGGATTTGGTTTTACCGTATCATGGTGTGAGTTGAGTAAAATAGTAGACTTTGCTGAATTAAAGTGTTTGTTAACAACCCATACATTATTCAGCAAGCGGTTTGTTGGAATATTTTTCTCTTTAAAATATTGCTCAATGATTTCTGCAGTTTTATCTTCCTCTTTAGAAAAAGAAGGCGTGGTTATTAATTGTTTTAATAACTCAACTGAATCATAATATATATCATCTGTGCTCATTATTTAAACAATGTTCCTTTTACATCAGCAGTACAATTTTGCAGTAAATCTTTTGCATCACCAATCAACACTTCTTTTACTCCATTGTCTATTGCCGCAAATGCATTGTCAATTTTTGGTAATATGCCTTCAAATAATTTTTTATCCTGCAACAACTGCTGGTACTTTTCTTTTTCGATCAAATTAATAACTGAGTTATCGTCATGCACATCTTCTAAAACTCCTTTCTTTTCAAAACAATAGATCAGCCTTACATCATAGAACAGGGATAAAGCCACTGCAATAGTTGAAGCAATTGTATCGGCATTGGTATTCAGTATTTGCCCCTTACCATCATGACTTAAAGGAGCAACGACCGGGGTTAAGCCTGCAGCCAGAAATAATCCTAAATTATTAACCCCTATTTCAATGCTTTCAATGTCGCCCGCAAATCCGTAATCAATCTCTTTGACAGGTCTTTTATACCCAGGGATGATATTTGCATCAGCACCCATCAGTCCAATTGCATTACAATTGAAGGATTGCAGTTTTGCAACAAGTTTTTTATTTACTAATCCTCCGTACACCATTGTTACCAAATCAATAGTTGCTTCATCAGTTATCCTTCTTCCATTGATATATTTGGATTGAATGCCGAGTTGTTCTCCAATCTTTGTTGCAATCTTTCCACCGCCGTGTATTAATATCTTCTTGCCTTCAATTGAAGCAAAATCTTTGAGGAATGCTGATAAATTATTTTCATCATCAATTACATTGCCACCAATCTTTATGATAAAAAGTTGCATCATTTAGAAATTTTCTTTTAGAATTTCACTTAACACCGCCTGTGCAGCCCAAACCCTGTTGCCAGCAAGCTGCGTAACCAAACTATTTTTACCATCTAGTATCTCATCGCTCAATTCTACATTTCTTCTTACAGGGAGGCAATGCATCACTTTCGCATTGTTGGTAAGCTTTAGTTTTTCTTGTGTTAGCATCCACTCAGGATCATTGCTGTAAATTTTTCCGTAATCGGTATAAGTACTCCAGTTTTTTACATAAATGAAATCCGCATCTTTTAATGCTTCGTCCTGGTTGAGCGTAATGGTTGCGCCTTTTGTAAAAGCAGTACTCAATTCATAATCTTCAGGATGTGTAATAACAAAATCAGCTTCGCCCCATGCATTCATCCATTGGGCAAAACTGTTTGCTACACATTGCGGCAATGGTTTTACATGCGGCGCCCAGGTTAAAACAACTTTGGGTTTCCTGTTCTCTTTAAATGTTTCTTTGATTGTAATAATATCCGTCAGGCTTTGTAATGGATGCAGGGTAGCGCTTTCCAAACTCACAATTGGAACCCCGGCATACTGCACAAAAGAGTTTATCACCAATTCGCTGTAATCGTCTTCACGATTCTTTAAAGCAGGAAAAGTGCGGATACAAAGTATATCGAAGTAATTTCCCAATACCGGCGCTGCATCTTTTATGTGCTCGACTGTATTGCCACTCATGATGGCACCGTCTTCAAACTCCAATGCCCAGCCTTCCTTGTCAACATTAAATACAATTGCTTCTAATCCCAAATTAGAAGCTGCTACCTGTGTACTTAGTCTTGTACGCAATGATGGATTTAAAAATAGTAAGCCAATTCTTTTACCTGCACCCAAATTTTTATCTGCAAATGGATTGGCTTTGTACGCCAGCGCCCTTGCAACAAGTGCATTAATGTCAGTGATGTCTTTAACCGAGATAAAATTTTTCATGCCACTGTCCCCTAAAGGGGAACTCAATTTTAAAGTTTACAATAAATAAAAACAGCTTAAATTTTAAAGACTCTCCCAAGTCCCCTTTAGGGGATTTAGGGGCTAAGTTCCTTTTTTAATGCTGTTAAAAAAATATCGGCTTCTGTTTTGGTAATATTTAATGCAGGCAGCAAACGTATCACATTTGGTTTTGCTTCTCCTGTGAAAATTTTATGGTCAAATAATAAATTTTTCTTTACCTCTTTTAATTCTTCCGGCAAATCAATTCCTATCATGAGGCCCCTGCCTCTTACTTCTTTAATATTCGGGAGTTTCTTTAACTCTTGTATCAGATAATCACCAACTGCTGTTGCATTTTCCATTAGTTTGTCTCGTTCAATAATTTCCAATACAGCCAATGCTGCTGCACAAGCAAGATGGTTTCCACCAAATGTTGTACCCAGCATAAAATGTTTTGGGTGCAATTTGGGAGCAATAGAAATACCTGCTACAGGAAAACCATTCCCCATTCCCTTTGCCATAGAATAAATATCTGCATTCACGCCTGCAAAATCATGCGAATAGAATTTACCGCTTCTGCCATAACCACATTGAACTGAATCGGCAATGAATATAGCATTGTATTCATCACAAAGTCTTCTTATCGTTTGTAAAAAAGAAATGCAGACAACATTGATTCCTCCAACGCCTTGTATACCCTCAATAATTACAGATGAAATTTCATTTCCATGTTCAGCAAAATATTGTTGCAATGCCTCTTCATCATTAAAAGGAAGAAATACTACATTGTCTGTTTCATTAACCGGTGCGATGTAATTTTTATTATCAGTTGCAGAAACTGCAAGTGATGTTCTGCCATGAAATCCTTTGCTAAAGGCAACAATCTTTTTTCTTCCATTATAAAAAGATGCCAGTTTCAGTGCATTTTCATTTGCTTCAGCGCCGGAGTTGCAAAGAAATAACTGGTAATCTTCTTTGCCCGAAACCTTGCCCAATTTTTCAGCAAGCTCAACTTGCAAAGGAATCTTTATTGAGTTGGAATAAAAACCTACTTTATGCAACTGGTCTTCCAATCTCTTTACATAATGAGGATGCGTATGGCCAATTGAAATAACAGCATGGCCGCCATACAAGTCTAAATATTTTTCTCCCTTATCATCCCATACATAAGAGCCCATGGCTTTTTCGATGGCGATGTCATTAAGTGGATATACGTCGAATAGTTTCATTGTTGTTTTTTAAACCGCTGAGACGAAAAGGCGCTGAGTTAAAACAAAATACCAGCATGCTCCTCTGCGACTCTGCGGTTTATTCTTAAAAATAATTTGCCTTCAACTCCAACCCTGTTCTTTCTTCCAACCCAAACATCAAATTCATATTCTGCACAGCTTGTCCAGATGCTCCTTTTAATAAATTATCAATGGCAGAATGAATCACTAATTTATTTCCCTGCTTCTCCAAGTGAATTAAACATTTGTTGGTATTCACCACCTGCTTTAAATCAATCATGCTATCGCTGACAAATGTAAAAGCTGCAGATGCATAATAATTCTTATACAGTTGTTTTACTTCTTCTAATGGCAGACCACAATCAAGCGTAGAACTTATATAAATTCCTCTTGTAAAATCTCCCCGCCAGGGAACAAAATGAACAGCTACGCCCCCATCCCCTAAAGGGGAGTAAGGAAAATCATCTTGTAATTGATGAAGGCTTTGATGTATCTCAGCAATATGCTGGTGTTGCAATGTTTTATAAGCTTGTATATTATTTGCACGCCAGCTAAAATGAGAAGTGGCAGACAAACTTTGTCCTGCTCCTGTGCTCCCTGTAATGCCAGTTGTATAAACATCGCCAAGCATTCCTGCTTTTGCCAAAGGCAATAACCCAGATTGAATGGCAGTAGCAAAACAGCCGGGGTTTGCAATGTTGTTAGCCTTCTTAATTTCTTCTTTATTTAATTCCGGCAGTCCATAAACAAATTGGCGATTGCCGACTTTAGATTTTTGATTTAATCTAAAGTCATTAGTCAAATCTATTATCTTAACTGAATCATCAATTTTATTTTCAGCAATAAATTTTTCAGATTCGCCATGGCCAAGACACAAGAACCAAATGCCCCCATCCCCTAGAGGAGAGTTAGGCAATTCACCAGTAAATTTTAAATCAGTTTCTCCAATCAGATCTTTATGCACTTCATACACAGGCTTGCCTGCATTGCTGCGGCTATGTATAAAAGAAACAGTCACATACGGGTGATGAATCAGCAAACGAATGAGTTCGCCACCAGTATATCCTGCTCCGCCAATGATGCCTGCTTTGATACCCCCATCCCCTAAAGGGGAGTTATTCAACGTTTCTGTTTTTTTTGCGGGCATCATCATTTATTGTTTGTTGTTGAATATTGACCATTGAAAATTTTATTTTTTATTTTGGTTATTAACCGAATTCCAAATCATAGTCTGGTTACCAAATATTTTTGAGAAACCACGAACATCTTCGCCAGACCATCCATTATTCATCTCGCCGTACTTGCCAAACTTACTGCTCATCAAATCATAATCAGATTCAATGCCCGTAATTTGAAAACGATAAGGCATCAGTTCAACAAAAACTTTACCGGTAACATTTTGCTGTGAACTCGTAAAGTATGCTTCAATATCTCTCATAACAGGGTCCAGTATTTGTCCTTCATGCAGCCAGTTGCCATAAAACAAAGCAAGCTGGTCTTTCCAGTTAAGCTGCCATTTGGTAAGCACATGTTTTTCCAAAGCATGATGTGCTTTTAAAATTACCATTGGCGCTGCTGCTTCAAAACCAACACGTCCTTTAATGCCAATAATTGTATCGCCAATATGAATATCTCTGCCAATGCCAAAAGGCCCTGCAATTGTTTGTAATTTTTTTATTGCTTCTGTTGGATCATTAAATTTTTCTCCATCAACAGAAATAAGTTCTCCTTTCTCAAAGGCTAATTCCAAACTCCTGGCTCCCGACTCTGTTACTTGCGTAGGCCATGCAGTTTCCGGCAACATGCCATTGCTGTTAAGTGTTTCTTTTCCGCCAACGCTTGTTCCCCATAAGCCTTTATTGATTGAATACTGATTCTTTTCAAAATTCATTTCAACACCCTTGCTTTTTAAATAAGCAATCTCTTCCTCCCTGCTCAGTTTTAAATCTCTTATCGGCGTAATAATTTCCACACCGGGAATCATGATATTAAATATCATATCAAACCTTACCTGGTCGTTGCCAGCGCCGGTGCTGCCATGTGCAACTGCACCTGCATTCAATTTCTTAACATGTTCTGCAATGGATAAAGCCTGGCTCAACCTTTCGGCACTCACACTTAAAGGATAAGTATTGTTCTTAAGTACATTGCCAAAAATTAAATACTTAATGATGGTATCGTAATAAGATTTTACTGCATCAATTGTTGTGTGAGATGTAACGCCGAGTTTGTAAGCATGCTTTTCTACTTCTTTCAATTCATCATCACTAAAGCCGCCGGTATTTACAATTACCGAATGCACTTCGTATCCCTTTTCTTCAATAAAATATTTTACGCAGTAAGAAGTATCTAAACCACCGCTGAAACCTAAAACAACTTTACCCCCAACCCCTTGCACTGTATCCTGCGGAAAAGGGGAGTTATTCATCGTCTCTATTTTTTTTTCAGTCATTTTTTAAATTGTTATAAATTAAAGAAATGATGCAAAAAAGATTTCAGGGGAGAACCACCCGATTCCTTCTTCTTCTTTAAAAATTTTAATAACCTGCTTTGCTTTATGTTGCTGAAACGTTCGTATAATTTTGAATGCGCTTTAAAATTCTCGGCAGTTTCTTCAGGCTCATAATGATCTGCAGGATCATACAACATTGCCGTACACATACAAATCTTTCTTTCCTTGCTCATTAATATATCATAGTTAACGCAACTCTTGCAGCCAGCCCAGAATTCTTCATCGTCAGTTAACTCCGAATAAGTAACCGGTTCATATCCCAAATCAGAATTAATTTTCATTACTGCAAGGCCGGTTGTTAAACCAAATATTTTTGCTTCAGGGTATCTTTCCCTGCTAAGTTCAAAAATTCTTTTCTTGATTGCTTTGGCAACACCGCCTTTTCTAAACTCAGGAGAAACAATCAGGCCGCTGTTGGCTACATAATCTCCTTTCCAGACTTCAATATAGCAAAAGCCAACCCAGGTGCCATCTGTTGTAACAGCAATTACAGCTTTGCCTTCAAGCATTTTTTTCTCTACATACTCAGGCGTACGTTGTGCAATGCCGGTGCCACGGGCTTTTGCGGAGGATGCCATCTCATCCGTAATAGTTTTAGAGTAATGTATATCTGCAATGGTAGCAGGGCGTATAATTATGTTGTTGTTATCCAATTTGATAAAATTGAAAAAAATGATTAGAAAGATAAGAAAATATTGCCGGGGATTTTTCCACTGACAGGGACAAATAAATTGTTCGGCCTGTCAGCAACCACGTCGGGGCCGGGGGAGAGATTCAAACACATTCTCAATAGAGAATACTGCCCTGAAAGAGCTGTAATTTTCTGTATTGTTATTTAAAAAATTCCTTTTCAAATGAGTGTTTATTAATTGTTGATTGCAAATGTATCATTTTTTGAAAACATAGGACATAAAATTTTGCCAAAGGTTTATTGTGCCGGCTTCTGTCATTTCGACCAATGGGAGAAATTTGACAGTCACAGTCAAAACGAAGGCACAGATTTCTCCCGTTGGTCGAAATGACA
>JANNAM010000137.1:0-7101 GCA_031384415.1 Bacteroidota bacterium | reverse complement strand
GCCCGGACGAATCCCGGCAACGCCGTGGAGCTGCCACGCATCGCCAGCGGCCCCCCCGGCATTCACACGCCCGAACATGAGTTGAATACTATGCCATGAACTATCAACCATGAACTATCAACTATGAGCAGAATTTACTTCGACAACGCAGCCACCACCGCACTTGACCCACAGGTGCTGGAAACCATGATGCCTTACTTAACAGAAAAATTTGGCAACCCATCTTCTATTTATTCTTATGGCAGAGAAACAAGAATGGCCATTGAAACAGCCCGTAAAAGCGTGGCAAAAATTTTAAATGCACACCCTGCCGAAATATTTTTTACCAGCGGCGGCACAGAGAGCAGCAACACTGCCATCACCGCTTCTGTTCGTGACCTTGGGTGTAAACATATCATCACATCGCCGATAGAACACCATGCAGTAACACATTGTGTGGAGCATTTGGATAAAATGGACATTGCAAAAGTGAGTTATGTAAAACTGTTGCCCAATGGCCATGTAGATCTGGATGATTTGGAAAAACTGCTGGCATCCACCGAAGAAAAAACACTCGTTACTTTAATGCATGCCAATAACGAAATAGGAAATATTTTAGATATTCATGCAGTGGGTAATCTCTGCAAATTGTACAACGCCATTTTTCACAGCGACACAGTGCAAACTGTTGGCCATTTCCCTTTCGATTTACGCAACACCCCCGTACATTTTATTACCGGTGCAGCACATAAATTTCATGGGCCAAAAGGCGTGGGCATTTTATACATCAACGAAAATGTAAAAATAAAACCCTTTGTGCATGGCGGCGGACAGGAGCGTAACATGAGGGCCGGCACAGAAAATCTGTACGGCATCATTGGCTTTGCCAAAGCGCTGGAGATGGCCACCGAAAAACATGAAGAAGAAAGCGCTTTCATCGGCACTCTTAAATATTACATGTACCATACACTTAAAAAAAATATTCCCGGCGTAGCTTTCAACGGCGATCCGCTGGGCAGGAGTTTGTACACCGTATTAAGTGTAAGTTTCCCCAAAACCGAAAAGTCGGAAATGATTTTGTTCAACCTGGATATAAATAATATTTGCGCCAGCGGCGGCAGCGCCTGCACCAGCGGGGCTGATCAGGGCAGCCATGTTATCAGGACCATTAACAACAATCCCAACCAGGTTACAGTGCGTTTCAGTTTCAGTAAGCATAATACCAAAGCCGAAGTGGACGAAGTGGTGGCCAAACTGAAAAATTTAATTTAGGCCCTCTTAAATAAATTTACACAACAAGAATATTTTTTTGATACCGGCATTTTAGCAATGGTCATCATCGTTGCGTCGCAATCCTTTCATCAACATATCATTAGGCATCTTTAATTGTGTCTGCACATAGGAATTTCAATTGTGTTCAACTCTGTTGTGTTCTTTTTCAAAATTATTCCGTCAAAATAATGTATTTTGGCATTCTATTTCCCACAACCAGAACTGAACGATTATGAAACAAAAACTAACTTTTTGTCTGCAATTACTTTTAATACTTGCCCCCGTAAGTGTATTTTCACAGTTTATTCCCGTAACAATGACGGGTTACAACCATGATGTAATTGCCGAAACAGGAACAAGCTCTTTAACCACCACCACAAGTGCTTTGGATGGGGTAACAGTTTCAAACAAAGTGATGTACACCGTTGCTTTCCGTACTGCAAATTCATTTGGCGGCGGCGGCATTCCCGATAATGGAGTTATTACCGCAACCGGCGGCAATTATCAACTGGCGGCTTACAATGCCTCCAATGCATTAATTGTTCAGCGCAATCAAAATTTAGACCTTAGCCTGGCAACCCCCGCTTCGTACGATACTTTACGGATTCTTTGTTTTACAACAGAAGGTACCAGCCTGGTAAACGTAAAATTATTTTTTACCGATGGCACAAATACCACTGTACTTACCAATTATTCACTCGGCGACTGGTTTAACGGCACAACCAATCTTGTTTTATCTGGTTTTGGCCGATGCACAAGGGCAACACCGGCCTCGGGTGCTGATGCTTTTTCAACCAATCCACGATTCTATTACATTCCAGTTCCGGTTTCCTGCGCCGACAGGCTAAAAACCCTGCAAAAAATAAATTTTGCCAATGTAACTACTGCCGGAACAAATGCACCTTATCCTAATGCTGTGTTTTTTGCTGTAAATGGTAAGGTTCACACTCAAACCATCACGCCAGCTATCACCAATGCATCCTGCTCAGCATTGGGAAGCGCCACTTTAACTGTTACTGGTTCCACATCGCCTTACACATATTCCTGGAATACCAACCCGGTTCAAACTGGTGCAACTGCCACAAACCTGGCAGCCGGTACTTACCAGTGTACCATCACAGATGCAAACTCATGTACAGTTGTTTATCCGGTAACAATTACATTGCAAAATAACCTGACTATGATAGCAAGAGCCGACACTGCAATTTGTTCGGGTGCTTCTTTCAATGCAAATACTATCAGTAATGCCACCAATTTCAGTTGGACGCCAACAGCGGGTGTAAGTAATTCAACCATTGCCAGCCCGGTATTATCACCAACACAAACTACTCAATACACCGTTACAGGCACATTGGGCACTTGCACCATCAGCAGAAGTTTCAATGTTATAGTTTCATCGGCAGTTACTGTTAATGCCGGCAATGATGCAAATATTCTTGCCGGGCAAACTGTTCAGTTGCAGGGCAGCGGCCCACAGGGAACTTATTTATGGACGCCGGCTGCAGGATTGAGTGCTACAAATATCCTTAACCCAGTTGCGTCGCCACAGGTTACTACCACTTACACCTTACGCATTACAACGCAGCTTGGCTGTACCAATACAGACGATGTTATTATCACCGTTGTACCATATTGTGTGAAACCAATGGAAGCCTTTACTCCCAATGGCGATGGTATCAACGACAGGTGGCTGATAACAAATGGCAACTGTTTGTCCAGGGCAAAAGCACAGGTATTTAACCGCTACGGCAGCAAAGTGTTTGAATCGGAAGATTATAAAAACGACTGGCAGGGAACTTATAAAGGCAAACCTTTGCCCGATGCCACTTACTATTTTGTAATTACTTATATTTTAATAGACGGCAGAACAATTACTGCAAAAGGAAACGTAACGATTTTACGTTAAGAAGTAAAAAGTTAAGGGGTTTAATTTTCTATCGCCATTGAATAGTCTATTCAATGGCGATTTTTAATTTGCAATAGGCAGTTCAACAAAAAATGTTGTTCCTTTCCCGGGTTTAGTTTCGAACCAGATATTGCCTTTTGCCTGCTCCACAATTCCCTTGCACATGGCAAGACCAAGCCCGGTGCCGCTTGTTTTGGTAGTAAAGTTGGGTGTAAAAATGTTTGTCTGGCTTTCATCGCTGATGCCCATGCCATTGTCGGTTATTTTAATCATCACTTTGTCGCCGGATAAAATTTCTTCCATCTCAATATGCGGTGTTCTGTCTTCCGGAATTGCCTGTATGGCATTTAAAATAAGGTTGGTAAAAAGGCGGTTAATATGAGTACGGTCTGCATCTATTAAGATTACCTGGGGCAACGGCTTCCAGGTTAACTGTAAATTTTCATCAACACTATACAACTGAACAACTGTGTGTAAAGAATTATTTAAGTCAAAAATTTCATTGTGCGGATTGCCAATATTGGCAAACTGGCTGAACTGCCCGGCTATTTCGCTAAGGTGTTCTATTTGTTCTACCAGGGTTTTGGCAACATTGGCGGTAAGCTCTTTTGTGTTAGGCAAATTTTCGTTAATAGATTTTTGCAGGTATTGCAAACTCAGTTTCATTGGTGTAAGCGGATTCTTTATTTCATGTGCTACCTGCCTTGCCATTTCACGCCAGGCGCCTTCTCTTTCACTTTTGGCAAGTGCACCGGCGCTAACATCCAGTTTGCCAACCATCTTATTATATTCTTTTACCAGTTCACCAATCTCATCATTGCGTTTCCATTCTATAGGTTCGTTCATCTTGCCCAGATTTACTTCTTTCATTTTATTACTGATAAATGAAAATGAATTGGTAATGCGGTTGGTGATAAACAGCGCTACAATGCCGGCAATTAAAAATATAAAAGCATTCAGGTTTATTATGGTTACCAGAAAATTGGCAATCTCAAGTTTCAACTGGCTTTGCGACGTGAAATAAGGAATATTCAGATACGCATATTCCCTTCCTGTTTCATCTATTACCGGAACATAGTTGCTTACAAAATTAAGGTCACCAATTTTTTCATTTTTAAAATACTGAACTTCCCTCAGCCTGTTTAAATGGTAATATGCCAGCGGATCCATCCGGGTGCTTACTATTCCTTTATTATAAGGCAAGGGCAATGAGGAAGCCTGCAGGTTGCCATCTATATCATACACATTAAAATCGGTGGCATGAATTTCAGAAATTTTTGCAATGGTTTGTTCCAGTTTTTGCCGGTAGGCGCTGTCGTATATTTTTATCACATCATCAAACATGGCAACATCCGAAAAAGAAATACGTACTTCATTTTCCATTACATGAATTACACGGCTTAGCTTTTCCCGGTTGTTGTTTTCGAAGCGGTTGATGAAAAATAAAATGGTGGCCACACCAATTACTAAAAAAGAAAGAACACTGATGAAAATAATAGTGCCATGAATCTGGTTACGGATACTTACCTGCCAGAAACTGCGAAACTTTTGCCTGCTGAGCCGGGAGCGGATAAAAATATTTAAAAGCCAGAAGACAGCAGCGAGCATTAAAAATGCACAGAATAAATAAGAGAACAGCGTCATTGATTCAATAGAAAAATTATCTTCTTTGGCTATGATAACAATGCTCTCAGGTCCCGCTTTGTACCACAATTCATCATATCCATTCTTGCTTTTAAATTCGTATTCTTCTTTGGGAATATCGGCCTGCGAAAGTTTAGTGGCAAAGGCATAATCATTATGGCTGTTTACCAGCTGAAGTTTATTATACACCGCAAATGAATATACCGGTGAGTTTTCTATTGAATTTTTTTGTCCTTTCGAAAAAAGATCTGTGTAAGGGGCATCTGTTTTTGCTGTTTTGCGGTTTGCAAGAATAAAAACATAGCCCAGCAGGTTTCCGCCTGTGTCGGTTATGTTTTTTTTGCTGATGTAAGTAAACTTATCAAACGATTCATCATAATAATACAGATCGGCAATGCTGGTTGGTTTGGCCTGTGTATTCAGCAACATGTTTAATGTATTGTATTCCGTTGAGTCTTCATTAAACAAAGGTTTTTCCCGGGCATCAAAACTGAATACCTTTGTGTTGTACTTATTGGTGTAGCCCGAAAAATTTCCGTTAACCAGGCTGTCTTTTAAAAACCTGTTGGTGGAATCTTTTAATAACCTGCTGAAATTTGCCGCCAAAAAATCATTTCTAAAATCGGTAAGCAACGTATTCATCAGTGTTTCGCTGGAGGGGTCGGCTTTGGTTGAAAGTGCTTCGGCATAATGCTCCCTGTTAAGCAATTCCTTCTTTTTATTTTCAAGAACAATTACTGCAGTGATGCTTACCGAAAAAAAGAAGAGCCAGAAAACCATCCGGGATGAAGTGATTTGGTTTGCCAGCAAAGTAAGGAACCGGTTGCTAAGTAAAACAAGGTAACCCATTAGCCAGATGAGCATATACAATTCAAATTCAATTGTTGGGTTGCCAAAACGGAGTGTAAGCAACAGCAACCCCAAAACTGCAACTGTAAAATAGAGCGCAATTCGTTTTTTCGGGAAAAGAGGGATTAATAAATACAATAGAATCTGGCTAATTAAAAAATATCCGATGCTGGTGCAGCACAATACAACAAAACCAACAGCACTGTAGATTGTTAATGTAAAAAAATTTATAACGTCAAAAGATATTTGAGAGTCGGCAACCATTGTTCTTACAATGTGACCACAGGCAAAGGTGGTGGCAATTAACAGCAACACCGATAAAATAAGTATAATCCATTTTGTAAGCGGATTTTTGAACTGAAGTATAAAATTTTTTTCGTAAAGATAATGTCTTACAAAAGTGATAAACCAGACGAATAACACAGCATTTATCAATAAATCGCCTAAAGAACGGAGCACTACATTAGAGCCATAAATAGCAGGGTCAAACAATTCAAATTGCCTGAAATTAAGCGGAATGGGAAAATAATAACTTGCCACCCTTAATAATACAATGCTAAACAATAAAAACAAAAATGCTTTGCCCATCTGTTTGTGCAAAGCCAGCCAGGTTGCACAAAAATGAATGAACAGTAAAACACAGATGGCAGCCAGTATTTTAAGCCATGCCGCTGCAATATTGTTTTCAGGAATTACAATGCTTACTTTTTGTATAATATAAAAAAGAATATTGCCATCTGCAGACTTTACTGCATTATTATTTGCCTGAAATGAAATATCGTAATTGTTTTCAATTTTATTACCAATAACAAAACTGTTATGCAGGTATTCATTGGTAACAATATAATTCCATTTAATGGGAATTAATGCAAGTAAAGTGTTGTTGCCTATGGCAGCTTTTCGCCATGTATAAAAGCCATTGGCCAACTGAATGAAACCTGATTTTTTATTTGTTTGCAACAGCGGTTCGGTTGGCTGAACAGTTTGAGTATTCCAGAAAGTAATATTGTGCAGGCCAATGTCGTTGGTGTAATAAACATAGAGGAAATATTCTTTTTCGGTAAGCCGTTTCAAAAACGGTTCGTCAAACTTGTTTAAAATTATTTTGTTTACCGAGGCAGTGTCAGCCAACAGTTTGTCAAAATCATTTTCCTGTGTGTGTATATAAGCAGTTAAATTTTTCTGAACTGCTTTTACTGAGGAATTGGGCGACCAGTAATTGTCAATTATAAACGACAAAGTGATAAACCACGCTGCTGTTATAAGCAGGTAGCTGTTTTTAATGAGAAAGCGCCGTAAAGTATTTTCTTTTTGCAAAAGGGTTATTATCAGGTTTTCAGCCTGTGGTTTTTTTTATTTTGTTCCAGATACTATCCATTTCTTCCAGTGTCATGTCATGCAGGTTTTTTCCATCTTTCAGTGCTTGCTGTTCCATTAAAGTGAAGCGGCTG
>JANNAM010000080.1:0-2729 GCA_031384415.1 Bacteroidota bacterium | reverse complement strand
TCTGAATCGGCATTCATCCCAAACTGATATCAACAATTCAATAACTTATTGTAGCCAATAGTAAATGAACGGGTGCGTTTCAAATTTCCGCAGCCCATTAAAGGGTTGCCAACCTTCAATAAGTGTTTTTAAGTTGAAAAGAACTTTTTTCCTTCGACAGGCTCAGGAGGTTGGCAACCCTTGCGAAAATTTGAAATGTGCCCAAATGAACCTGCAAATAATACCATCTTGATTTAATAAATAGTCCAAAGGACTATGTTTAAATCTTAGATGGTATTATGCCGATAGAAAATATCTTGGACTATTTATTAAGTCGCATCGGTATAAATTAAAAAGATTTTCATACATGTATTGCAATTGTCATTTAAACGGTTTATTTTGTATATGTATTTAATGTATTTCATACTTCTACATAAAATTATACTGATAAGATAAAGCAATAACAACACAAACATGGCAACAAGGCGCAACACTACAAAGGGCACAAGAATTACGCTCTATGCAGCATCAAAATTCCTCTCAACTGCTGCAAGAGATGAATTGGGACTGAGGATTCCGTTTGATGTTTATTTACAGGATCCTTATGTAAATAAGAATGACCCCAAGTTTGGGTTTGATAAAGATTTTTTTGTGAACTGGGAACCCGGAATTGCAGATGGCCCTACCAGTGCACGGTTTGCAGTTGTTGATTACAATGGCGATACAGGAACAATAATTCCAATGGCAATATGGGATGAAAAACAGGAATCATTTCTGGCACCAGACAAAACAATACTTGACAGAAAAAATGCTGGCTTGCCGCAATTTCATCAGGTAAATGTTTGGGCAGTTTTACAAAGGGCACTTACATTTTTTGAAGAAGGCAGCGGCCTTGGAAGACGTATACCATTTGGCTTTGAAGGCAACCGCCTGATCGTACTGCCACATGCCGGATATGGAAAGAATGCATATTACGACCGTAAAAGCAAGTCCTTACAATTTTATTACTTCGATCAGGATGATGAACGGATATACACTTGCCTTTCTACAGATATTATAAACCATGAGTTTGGCCACGCAGTGCTGGATGGAATTCGTCCTTATTACTTTGAAAGCAGCCTGGTACAAACCGGCGCATTTCACGAATTTATCGGCGACCTAATGGCTATTTTAATTATTCTTCGCAACAATAATTTCCGTGGTAACCTGGCAGACGAAACAAAGGGTGATATATCTGCAGCAGCGCACTTAACTTCTATAGCAGAGGAATTTGGAAAGGCTGTGTCTGATAAACCTTATTTACGTACCGCATTGAATAAGCTTACAATGAAGGATGTAACTGACAGCGATGGGCCACACCGTCTTTCACAAGTGCTTACTGGAGCCATGTTTGATATTATTAAAGAACTTACCCGCCATTACATTACTAAACGGAAACGCACTCCTAAAGAGGCTTTTTATAATGCAGTTGACCGTATGCAGCGTACTGCCATCCAGCCCCTTGATCTGCTTCCACCGGTAGATGTTACCTTCAGAGATTATGCATTGGCCGTTCTCAGGGCCGAAGAATTGTCTAATCCTACTGATCCGTATAACTATTACGAAATGATATTGAATGTTTTTGTGAAGCGAAAAATTTTAAACGAAAAAGACCGGACCACCTATTTGACACCCATGTATATTTACGACTCGCCAAACCTGGATGTGTATCATGATATTGGCGATATTTCAAGATCGAGGGCTACCGCTTACCGCTTCCTGGATGATAACCGGAATAAATTATTTATTCCTGCAAATCAGGATGTGATAGTAGCCGACCTGTACGATGCCAATAAATATGCACAGCGGGCAAGCCGCCTTCCGCGGCAGATCATCCTGGAATATATCTGGCGGGAGGCTGTTGTACTAAACGGAAAAAGATTTGGAGAATTTGATGGGCAAAACACTACCATGCTTTGTGGTGGAACAATTGTGTTTGATGATAAGGGAAATATATTATCATGGTTTCGTAAGCCCGGTTCCATTGGCGGTGGTAAGGGAGAAAAGTGGGAAGAAGAAATTAAAGCAGGGCAAAAACGGTTGTCGGATTTTTTGAACGACCTGGCAAAAAGGATACAGGCAGGGGAAATAGGAGCCGTATTGGGAAGCAGCAAAGGAATGGTTGGCTCTTTGGTGCCACCGCTTACAGTAAGTAAACAGGATGGCGTATTAAAATTTGAATTATCTCCTCATTTAAATTTAAATGAAGAGAATCATAAACACTATAAAGGAGGAAAACAATGGCAAGTAAGCTCTTAGTAAGAAGTTATAATGTTGGATGTGGTGATTGCATTTATGTGCGTATTCCTGATAAAGGAGGTCATTTTCATATCCTGATTGATTGTGGTTCTAAAGAATCAACGGGCAGTGGTGTTATGGAACGGGCAATAAAAGATTTGGAAACAAACATGTTGCCTGCTTCGAAAAAACCGGGTAAAAAACGCCTGGATCTTTTGGTAGTTACTCACCGGCACGAAGATCATATCAAAGGTCTTGACCCCGCTTTTTTTAAAAAAATTGAGGTGAAAAATATATGGATAACTGCTGCCATGGATCCATTACATAAACAGGCGCAAAAATCGCTGGCACTTCATCAATTTGCAACTGCAGAAATGCAGGCCTTTGCAAAATCGGGGGCAGCGCTAAGCCCCGAGCTTACCGACCTTATGGGACTTTACGGTATTGGCAATGAAGACGCAACTGAATTTGTT
>JANNAM010000067.1:0-15847 GCA_031384415.1 Bacteroidota bacterium | reverse complement strand
GAGACTAATGGCGGCAACAATACGACGTCAACGTTCTTTATAGCGCAGTAATGAAAAAGAAACAATAAGTAACCATAACCCATACGGGGATAACCAACCCCGTATGGTTTTTAAAAACAGAAAAATTATGAAACAACTACTTTATTTGCTCCTGCTGTTTAGTTACAGCAGTTTTGGCCAATCGGCCCGTTCTGTAACCGCAGACCTTGGTGTATCGACTCCTTATCTTACAGATTATTCGGGCAATGCTGTGAGCAGTCAGGCAATAGGGATTAACCACCAGGGCATACTGTTGAAAGTGAATATTAATAATTACCAGTCAACAGCATCCGTTCCTTCCCGGAGCAGCCAGCTTATAATAGGCCTTGGCGATAAAATGATACTGGATCCTTCTTTAAACCTGTCCGCTGCAGCGCCACTGAGTGCGTATTACAGCTGGAGCATAGGCATGAGCAGCGGGCAACAGCAAATAACGGGCACTTTAAAAATGCCTTTACCGGCGGGTTTTTCGGGCACAGTTATTTTTGCAATAAAAGCACTTAGAGAAGGCAGTTCGTTTATCAGTGCCCAGCATGCCAGCAGCAATTTAGACCCGCTGAACAACCTTAACGACCCTAACAACTCAAATAACAGCGGGGCGCTTAGTTACACTATTGGCAAGCCGCAGCCGTTAAGTACAGACAACAGTGTATGGGTACTGTCTGTTTACCCCAATCCTGTAACGGATTTAAACTATATAACCATTGCAGTAAGGGAAGGCGTGTTTAACGGAAGCTATAAACTGGAGCTGTATGACAACAGTGGCAGGCTTTACCAGCGCAAAGAGCTGAGCTTAAGCAATGTAAAAACTGTACGATATAATTTTGACAATAAGCTGGGTGCCGGCCAGTACACAATAAGGGTGATAAACACTGATGGTACACAGTCGGCAGCACTGAAGTTTGAGAAATTGTGAGAGGTTAAACTTTAGAGATAAATGACTAAAAACTAAACAGGCAGCCTTCAAGGCTGCCTGTTTAGTTTTTGTAAATGACCTCAGAAGAAAATATTACATTCAGGGGACCAGATAAGCTTATTAGCGTTACAATAATTTTCTAGGGCAATGAATCGATTTGCAAATTTATTAAAGCAACGAATATAAGTGTTAACGTAAGACCCGCAGGTAATTTTACTTTGTTTTATATTTCATTAAAATATATTTAAATGATCCGAACATTTTATACAATAAAGCGAAGCATAAAAACGATTTATAAAAAGCAAATAAGACTGCTTAATCCGTACCCTATTACAAACCCAACGAAAGAATGAGCCCAACCCTTTTTGAATTCATTGATGCCAACAACTGCATGCATCTGCTTCTCTCCGGATAATAAGTACCAAGGGATAATTATGCATTATTACGGTAAAATAAATTTCAAGTCCTTTTCTTATATAAAATATTTTACCCAATAAAAAATACTAAACAGTAAAGGCTTTATTACACAATCTACAGTTAAGGAATTATTGTTAGGCACGACAGGACACAGGAGAACGCTGAACCTCACCGAATGGTGAGGTTTTGTTCTTTTTATAAAATTATGAGGGCAGAAATGAATTGTGAAATCAATCCAATAAGCAGGCCGGCATAAATTTCTTTTTGAGAATGATTGCTTACTATTAAACGGCTGGTACAAACAATTCCTGTAATCAACAATGCGATGCAGAGTGGCCATGTCATTAACATGGTATTACCTTTCATTATTACCCAAAAAACACCCAGCAGGCCACCCATCCCAATTGCATGCATGCTTACTTTAAAATAGATATTGCACATGAGTGCTGCAAAAGAAGAGAAAAGTACTCCCAGCATGAATGCTCCCATGATTAAGGGGTATTGTGTTTGCTGAAGAAACACACGACTTGTCCAGAAGAAAAAAATACCACTGGCCATGTAAGGAATAATCCTGTCTTTTTGTGTTTTTAAAAAAAAAGAATCTATAAATCCCAGGCCTTTTAAAAGCAATACTGCAAATAAGGGAAAGAAAACTGCATTTAAAATTACAATGAACAGCGCCTGCATTTTTTCTGCTGAAGCAAATCCTGAAAAATAGGAAGGATGAACAAAAACTATAAAAAATGTAACATACAATGGCACAAACAGGGGATGAAAAATATATGAGAAGAAATGCGCCAGCAGTCTTACAAAAAACGGCTGGTTTATATTACTATTATTATCTATTGACCATTGACTATTGACCATTGACTTTTTTTATAACTCTTTTCTTAATCTTGCCACAGGAATATTTAACTGCTCCCTGTATTTTGCAACTGTACGCCGGGCAATATTGTATCCTTTTTCTGTTAATAATTCTGTAAGGCGCTCATCACTTAGCGGACGTTTTTTACTTTCTGCTTCAATTAAATCGCTCAGTATTTTTTTAACTTCCCTGGTGCTTACTTCTTCGCCACTGTCGGTTTGCAAACTTTCGCTAAAGAAAAATTTCAATCGGTAGGTGCCAAATTCTGTTTGCACAAACTTACTGTTTGCAACACGGCTCACCGTACTAATATCAAGATTTGTTTTTTCAGCAATGTCTTTTAAAATCATTGGCCTCAGTTCTGTTTCATCACCAGTAATAAAAAACTCATACTGGTAGTTCATAATTGCTTCCATTGTATTCAGTAGCGTATTTTGCCGTTGTTTAATGGCATCTATGAACCATTTGGCAGCATCTATTTTTTGTTTAATAAAAAGTACTGCTTCTTTCTGTCGCTTGTCTTTTTTTGTTCCTCTGTCATAATCTTTCAGCATATCCCTATAGCCTTCGCTGATGCGGAGGTCGGGTGCATTTTTGCTGTTCAACGACAACTCTAATTTTCCGTTATTGTTTATAATGAAAAAATCGGGAGTAACGTAAGTTTCTCCTTTGTTTACTTCACCCACCTGGCCACCAGGTTTTGGGTTTAGTTTTATTATTTGGTTAATAACAGCTTTCAGTTGTTCATCATTCAGGCTCAGCCCACGCTGAATTTTTTCGTAATGTTTTTTTGTAAATTCATCAAAGTATTTTTCCAAAACTTTAATTGCCATTTCCACATGCTGGCCCTCATTAATTTTTCTTTCTAACTGAAGCAGCAAACATTCCTGTAAATCTCTTGCTGCCACACCCGGGGGGTCAAACTGCTGTATCTGTAAAATCAATTTTGCAATTTCCTCTTCATTGGTTTCAATGTTTTGCCTGAAAGCAAGATCATCAACAATAGCCGCTATTTCCCGGCGTAAATAACCATCATCATCAAGGCTTCCCACTAATTGTTCGGCAACTTTCTGCTCATGTTCATCCAGGTTCAGCATGCCCAGTTGCTCCAGCATCAGTTCATTAAAACCTGTTTCCACTTTATGCGGTATCACACGGTTGTCGTCAATCTCTGGATAATTGTCGTCACGTAATTTATAATCGCCCACATCATCATCGCCATCTTTTACATATTCGCTTATGTCTATGTTTTCATATTCATCCGTGCTGCCATCCGGTTCAAAATCTTCTTCACCCGTTTCTTTAAACTCATCGTTTTCTTCACTGTATTCATCATCATGCCCTTCTTCACCTGGTTCAAGCGCCGGATTTTCTTCCATTTCTTCTTTAATACGCTCTTCCAACTGGGCAGTAGGAACCTGCAGCAGCTTCATTAACTGAATCTGCTGTGGCGATAATTTTTGCAGCATCTTCTGCTGAAATCCCTGACTTAGTGCCATGCCCCTGATCCGCCGAGGCGGATTGATTGTGTTTTAGTAATAAATTTTGTTTCAAACATTTGTACTCTTGTTAAGTTTAATTGGCGTCGCATTTATCCCAATCATTTCTGGACTCTCTTACATCAAGTCAATATTCAGCAATGCAAACTCTGTAACCAATAACTGCGTAAATTTACATACATACAACTTTTAAAAGTGAATAAAAAAGCTAAATTTTTATTTTTGTGCATGATTGTTGTGGGTACTGCATCTTTTTGTCAAAAAAGAACTACCATACTTTTAAAAACTCCTTCTTATAATACAACAGAAAAGAAAAATATTTTTTATTCGGCAATAGATATGAACTGGATAAAAAATTGTTTCCCACAAAAAAAAATACCAGCTATTCAACAGTCTGCTGATATAAATAATCCTTTAACTATACTCAACCCCGGTTTTTACACACAGCATTTTGGTTTCTTTTGTAAGAAAGAATTACAATTTGAAAAAGCAACTAAAATTCCATTTAAATTCAGGTTGGGAAGTGTGCAGCAATGTGACTGGATGGAGGGAAAACTCAATACAGGAATAAAACCGCAGTTTTAGTTTTTACGCAGTAATTGCTTGTTCGCTCAGCACTTTTTTTATTGCACCTACAATTTTTTCCCCCTTCTCTTTCAATTGCTCATCTGTCCATAATAAACCAATTGCTGTAGAAACACAACGTCCCATCACAGCATTGCTGGCACTGAAATCTTTATTGGCATGATGCATTACTTTTTCTTTCAGCTCGGGGCTTAGTGCATTTAGTGTAAGAGAATTTTTCAGGTGATCCCATTTGCGGATGTAATGCCAGTTGTTATCGAACCAGTAAAAATTACCGGCTAAGATATTTTGTGTTTTTAGTTCAGCGACAACGGCTTTTGTTATTTCTTCTGTTGGCAAAAACCAGCTCAGGAAAGAGCAACTGTCTCCGTCGGCATCCGGCACCCTTCTGAAACTTATTTCAGGAACATGAGATAGAATATTTTTTAACGCAGCATGATTTTTTTTCTGAATTGATAAAAAAGTATCCAGTTTTTTTATTTGTGCCAAACCCACTGCTGCATGCAATTCGCTGATGCGGAAATTGTAGCCAATAAACGGATGAAGGTCGGCCCCACGGTCAGCGCCTTTATGATTGTGGCCATGATCGCTGTAACCATCGCTGTTTACAAATACATCTTCCCTGTTTGTCATTATCACACCACCTTCGGCACATGTAATTGTTTTTACAAAATCAAAACTAAATGTGCCGGCATCGCCAATGGTGCCCAGCATTTTTCCTTTATAACTTCCGCCAATACTCTGGCAGGCATCTTCCAGCAAAATCAATTTATGTTCTTTGCAAATAGCAAGCAGTGCATCCATATCGGCCATGCTGCCACACATGTGAACAGGCATTACGGCTTTTGTTTTATCAGTAATTGCATTACGCACTGCATCCGGATTTAAAGTGAGTGTATCATCCACATCCACCATTACCGGCACGGCACCAACACTTAGCACCGCTTCAAAACTTGCAACAAAAGTGAATGATGGCAGAATGACTTCATCGCCATAACCAATGCCCAGGGCACTCATAGCTGTAGTTAATGCGGCCGTACCGCTGCTTACCAATTGGGCATGTTTGCTGCCGAATGTTTTGCAGATGGCTTCTTCCAGTTCTTTGGCTTTCCATATTCCTTTGCGGGGGCCATCAAAACCATAGCGCATTAAGATGCCTGTTTCCAGCACATCATTTACTTCTTTGCGTTCTGCATCGCTCCAAAATTCAAAACCGGGCATAAAAATATTTATGAATGAAGAATTAAAAATGTTGAATGCAAAGGTAGAGAAAATGGAAGATTAACGTGGAGATATGGCTGGCGTTTTCGCCGGTTCTTTAAAATAATTCAGCCGCAGGCTGTCGCTCCAGCCATTGGGATTTTTATCAAAAGATTTGCTGCTGAAAAAAATCATGCCCTGTATGTTGGGAGTATTACGCAAAGCTTCTATCATCCTTGGCAATTGTGTAATATCTTTCCATGCATCATTGCTGCCGCCACGGTAAATTCCCAAACCGATATAACAGTTTTTTCCATAGCTATGTTTGCCCCACCAGTCAAGTAGTATTTCGTAAGGTGCTGCTTTGTGCCCAAACTCCCAGTAAAGTTGCGGCGCAACATAATCTATCCAGTCTTTTTTTAGCCACAATAAAATATCGGCATACAAATCATCATAATTGGTTTGGCCAGCTTTTGTTTTGCTTCCGTTAATTGAATCTTTGTCTGCATTGCGCCAAACACCAAATGGCGAAATTCCAAACTGGCATTTCCTGTTTTCTTTTTTAATTGTTTTACTCAGCAGCAGGATGATTGAATCAACATTACTTCTTCGCCAGTCTTCTTTGTTCATTCCATTTCCATACTGCTGGTATTTTACATCATCCGGAAATTCTTTGCCTGCAATGCGGTAAGGATAAAAATAATCATCAAAATGAATAGCATCTACTGCATATCTTTTTACTACATCTTTTACAATATTATTTACATACTGCTGCACTTCTTTATTGCCGGGGTCAAAATATTTTTTATCGCCGTAAGCTAAAAACCAATCGGGATATAAACGGGTGATATGTGTTGGTGAAATGGAAGAAACACCCATATTAAATTCGGCCCTGTAAGGATTCATCCATGCATGAAACTCCATGCCACGTTTGTGGGTTTCGGCAATCATAAACTCCAATGGGTCGTAATAAGGAGTGGGTGGCTTTCCCTGTCTGCCGGTAAGCCATTCGCTCCAGGGTTCGTACTGCGATGGGTAAAAAGCATCGGTGGCAGGGCGAATTTGCACAACGAGTGCATTCAGCCCATTGCGCCTGTGCATATCAACAATGCGTATGAATTCTGCTTTTTGAGAATCGCTGTTGTAATTTCCTTTCGTTGGCCAGTCAATATTATCAACCGAAGCAATCCATACGCCACGAAACTCTGCCCTGGTTTGAGAAAATAAATAAGCAGGAAAAAATAAATAAACAGCAATAAAAAAAACAGCAGTCAATAATTTCATGAAACTTATTAATGAGGTTGGCGGATTTTATCTAAAAGTGTATTTAATGTTTTTGCTTCTGCTACAGAAAGGTTGCTGAAGATGGCATCCATGTCAGGTTGGTAAGTATCAATTTTAGCCAGGATTTTTTTCCCTTTTTCGGTGATGGAAACATCCACAAGGCGCTTATCAGTTTTACAGGTAGTTTTTTTTGCAAGCCCTTTTAAAATAAGGCGGTCAACAATGCGGCTGGTATCGCTCATTTTATCCAGCATGCGCTGCCTTATTTGTAATGTAGAAAGCGGCTGGCCTGCGCCCCTCAGTATCCGCAGGATATTAAACTGCTGTGCTGTCAATTCTTCTTTTTCAAAGAAGTTTTTCATTTGCTCATTCATCCAGTTAAAAGTGTAGATAAGGTTGATGGCAGCCTTCTGATAATAGTTGCGAAACTTTGACTGGTTAATATCATTTTCGATGCCCATAATAAATAGATCAGTTTGTAGACGGGCTGTCTTTTACAGCCGTTCCAAATTCATTGATATAAATCTTTACCAAAATTATGAAATAACTAATGAGCAACGGCCCAAATATTACACCCCAAAAACCAAACAGACCAATGCCAATGATAACCCCAAAAATGGTAATAAGCGGATGCACATCCAGCAGTTTTTTAAGAATGGTTATTCTTGCAACATAATCAATATTTGTAACTAAAATCACCGAATAAAGCAGCAGCCCAATTCCATTACTGTTGTCGTTGATGGCAAAAAGATACAGGGTTATCGGCACCCAGATTACAGCAGTGCCCACAATGGGTATCATAGAAAAAATGCCGGTGATAAAACCCCACAAAACAAAATCTTCTACACCAAAAATCCAGTAACCAATGGTGGCCACAATGCCCTGTAATATGGCAAGCACCGGAATGCCAATGGCATTGGCTTTAATAATGTTTTTAGTTTCGTTTCCCAGCAAATCCACGTTTTCTTCTTTTAAGGGAATAAACTTGTCCAAAAATTTTTCCATTACCCGTCCGTTTGTAAGCATAAAATATAAAAGAAAAAACATGATGGTAAAATTGCTGAGGATATTGGCAGAACTGTTAATTAATACAGGGATAATAGTGGTTGCTTTTTT
Source organism: Bacteroidota bacterium (assembly GCA_031384415.1). GTDB lineage: Bacteria > Bacteroidota > Bacteroidia > Chitinophagales > Chitinophagaceae > Ferruginibacter. Next base: position 7,926 of record JANNAM010000067.1, on the reverse strand, counting down.
TTGAAATGCCTGCAGATTTTCTTCGGTCATAATATTATAGCCGGTAATCGTAAAGAATTTTTCACCCACAATTTTTGCCTTTACTATCAAATCTAAAGGGTTGCCAAGTATCTCTTTTATTTTATCAGAAACCAGGTCAATAGAAAAATACAAGGGCAGTGCAATAACAATGATGCTTGCAAAAATGTACATCAACGCCAGTAAAGTTTTATTCCATTTTTTTTTGATGGTAAAATTGAAATAGGATTCCCTGAAGAGAATGTATAAAGTGACGGCACCTAAAAAGCCAGGTAAAAAAATGTACACCTGGTTTAACAGCAATATTGCCAGCAGGATGATTATCAGCAGTAATATTATCTGGCGAAGCCTGTTGTTGAAAGTTGATGGCATAATATAAAAGTACGAATTTTCGGAGTGATTATAAGTCTTACTGAAGGGAAGGTTGGGCGGGGCTTAATCTTTCCATACAGAAACACCTTCGCTGCAGTTGGCGCAGATGTCTATGTTTTTCCTGCTCTTCTTTAATTCACTGCGAAACTGTTTGTAGTTATCGTTGTGCCAGATTTCTTTAAAAGACTGCATTTGCAAATTGCCCAACTGGTGTGTGGCATCTTTGTCGAAGCAACATGGCACCACCAAACCATCCCAGGTAATTACATTGGCATGCTGCAGCTTCCAGCAGCGGTTGGCTAATTTATTTTTTGCAGTATAAGAACCATCTGCATTTTTTTTATAGCGGCTGAATTTATCAATTGTTGGTATAAGTTTGTTGGGGTCGTTTTCGTAATCATACACCTGCGCTGTTTTAAAACGAACTTCATCAACACCAATTTCTTTGGCCAGTTTTTTTATGTCTTCAATCTGATGTTCATTTGGTTTAACAACAAGAAACTGAAAAAATACAAAAGGTGTTTTGCTCTTCAGTTCTTTTTTCCATTTTACAATATTTTTTGTGCCTTCCAGCACTTTATCAATATTGCCGCCAACACGGTATTGTTTGTAAACATCCTGTGTGGTTCCGTCAATTGAAATTATCAAACGGTCGAGGCCGCTCAGTACAGTTTGCTTTGCTTTTTCATCGGTTAAATAATGTGCATTGGTGCTGGTGGCGGTATAAATTTTTTTGGACGAAGCATATTTTACCATTTCTAAAAAATCGGGGTTCAGGTAAGGCTCGCCCTGGAAATAAAAGATGAGGTACAATAATTCTTTATGAATTTCATCAATTGTCTTTTTAAAAAAACCTTGTTCCAGCATTCCGGTTGGCCTTGTAAATTCTCTTAATCCGCTGGGGCATTCGGGGCAGCGCAGGTTGCAACTGGTGGTGGGTTCAAATGAAATGGAAACCGGATATCCCCATTGCACAGGCTTGCTCAGCACACGGCTGGCATAAAAACTGGCCAGCACCTTAGTGCCGTTCCAAAAGCGGCGGAAACTAAGTTTGCTGAGTAAATTAGTGCTGTCGTTCCAGTTGAAATGAGGCATGCAACAAAGATAATTTATAATTGCAGCACTGGGATTTGTTTTTACTTTTAATGGCTAAATTTTCCCGGATGTGTAAACTGGTTGCAACTGCATTATTCCTTGTTTTTTTTACAGGAGTTAAAGCGCAGGATAAAATTTTACCCGCAGAAGCAAAATCATTTCTGTTGCATGGATACGAAATGCTGGATTATGTTACCGGCGATTTAAACGGGGATAAAAAAACCGATGCCATTTTAATATTAAAAATCCCCGGAGAAGATACCGCTACAGAAGATGTAAAAAGGCCGTTGCTTATTTTAATACGACAGGTCAATGGTAAATTAAAACAGGAGAAAAGAAACGATGATGTAATAATGTGCAGGCAATGCGGCGGTGTATTTGGCGACCCTTATGAAGGAACTGAAATAACAGGCAATGGTATTACCATTAATTTTTATGGCGGCAGCAGTTGGCGCTGGGGCTATACTTATAAGTTTGCATATAAAACTGCAAAGCGGAACTGGTATTTAATAAATGAAAAACAAATCAGCTACCATAACACTGAGCCCGAAATAAATGTCAAAGAAGTTGAAATACCAGAAGCTGAACTGGGAGAGATTCCATTCGAAAAATTTAATGTGAACCCACCCTATGAAGAAGCAAAGTGGCAAGTAACCGCAGTAAAAACATTTTTTTACGAAAATCCAAAACTGGGAAGCAAACCAAGGAAAGGTTATTTACTTAAAGGGAATAAAGCTTCGCAAATAAGGATACTTAAAAACTTTGTGGAGCTAAGTTTTGAAAACGGGAACGGCCAGTTTACTGCAGGCTTTGTTTTAAAAAAAGATATTGAAAAATTGGAGTAGTTTAATTTGAAGCAGGTTTTCCTTCTTCCAATGCATCCGTCATGTTCTGCTCAAAATTATCGGCCTTCATTTTTACTGATTTAAAAATTAAACTGTTGCTGACAAACTTGTCGTAATTATTGAAGATAACATTCATTGCAATAAAGTTCATAACATAAGCCTGTGTTTCGGCGGGCAACGATTTTTTTATATCCCAGAAACTTGTATTCTCTTTTCCGCTGGCTGCTATTGCATCCCACACATTGCCAACGCCACAGTTATAACTGGCAACCATCAGCAGCAAATCATTATTCAAATTTCGGCTGCGGTCTTTTAAATACCGGGCAGCAGCATAAGTTGCTTTGCCAAAATTTTTACGGTCATCTTTTTGTTTGGCTAATTTTTTAAACAGGCTGTCGGCCTTCTTTTTATCTTTTTTAATGAGTTTCTTTTTTTCATCAGCCGAATATTGGGGTACAATTTTTAACCCGTATTCTTTTGCCACTTCATCCATAAACTGCCAGTAACCTACCGCACCTGCTTTGGAAACTGCATCGGCTTTAAAAGCGCTTTCCAATGCAATCAGCACTTTAAGTTCTTCTGGTAAATGGTGTTTCTTTAAGGTAACAACTGTTTTGGGAAATAATTTTTTTCCTTTGTTGTACATGTGAATAAGATAGTCCCTTCTTTTTTCGGAAAACTTTTCTATGTAATCAAGTGTTTGTTCTTCGTTGCCCGATAAAACATCAGGAAAAACAACATTGGCTTCTTTGCTATAATAAACAGTTTCTGTTTTCTTATTTAAAGAAGCCAGTAATAATTTTTTAGAAGAGTCGCTAAAATTGCCTGCAGCAAAAAGAACATTGCTGCATACAACTAAAGTTAACATGCCGTAATTTTTTTTTGGAATACGGAAAAGCATTGTTTTTTTCATCATACTTATCTCTCTGGGCTAAAGGGTACGGGTTAAAAACGGGCAAATATATAAACGGCAATCATAGAAGATTTATTGCCCCTTGTTAAAAAATTCAGAACTTTATAACATAAGATTAAAGGCTTAGTTATGAAACTAACAATAATTATATTTTTTCTATCTGTTTCTACTGCAAAAGCACAAACACCGGCAGATTACTGCAAACATGTAAAAGACATTGCATTGATGGAGCAATTGAGGCACCAGCGGCTAAATGGAAAAGGAAAAAACGGCCCGTCATCTTTAAGCGGTGCATCGGATAATTTTGATGTTAAATATTACCGCTGCGAATGGCAGGTGGATCCAGCGATAAGATTCATCACAGGAAAAGTTACTGTGTATTATAGAATTATTTCTACAGCCAATTCCATTTCTTTCGATTTGATGAGCCCATTGGTTGCCGATAGTGTTAAGCAACGCAATATAGTTTTGACAAAGCAACATGTAAATAATGTTTTGCAGGTAAATTTTCCGGCAGCAGTCAATGCTGGTGCATTTGATTCGGTAAGTATTTATTACAAAGGTGTTCCTCCGGCTACAGGTTTTGGTTCTTTTATACAAGACCAGCATGCCGGCACGCCGGTGATGTGGAGCCTGAGTGAACCTTATGGTTCCAGAGACTGGTGGCCATGCAAAAACGGGCTGGATGATAAAGCAGATTCTATAGATGTTATTGTTACTCATCCTGCGGCGTACAAAGCGGCTGCCAATGGAATTTTTCAAAGCGAAACAATCATTGCAGGCGGAACAAAAAAAAATACCTGGTGGAAACATCGTTATCCTATTGCTTCTTATTTAATTTGTTTTGCAGTTACTAATTATGCGGTGTTTAATAATTCGGTGCAATTGGGTAATATAACATTGCCAATGCAAACATATTGTTATCCCGAAAGCGTTGCTTCTTTTCAAGGAGGAACACAAAATGTTTTGAATGCAATGCAATTGTTTCATGCAAATTTTGGAGACTATCCTTTTATAAAAGAAAAATATGGCCATGTACAATTTGGCTGGGGCGGCGGCATGGAACACCAGACAGCTACATTTGTTGTTTCAATCGATGAAGGATTGATTGCACATGAACTGGCGCATCAGTGGTTTGGCGATAAAATTACCTGCGGCACCTGGGAAGACATCTGGCTGAACGAAGGCTTTGCTACACATTTAGCATCATTTTATTCAGAAAATAAATACCCGGCCAATACAATCAACAACCGACGTGGCGAAATTAACAGCATTACTTCTTTGCCCGGAGGTTCGGTAAAAGTAGATGATACAAATAATGTTGGAAGAATTTTTGACTACAGGCTCAGTTACCTTAAGGGTTCTCATTTAATTTATATGCTTCGTTTTAAATTAGGCGATTCAGTTTTTTTTAAAGGAATACGACAGTATCAAAAAGATGCAGCGCTTGCTTATGGCTTTGCCCGTACAAATGATTTAAAACGCCATCTTGAACAGGCCAGCGGACAAAACCTTACCAACTTTTTTAAACAATGGTTCGAAGGCCAGGGATACCCATCTTACAATGTTCAGTGGAGCCAGTTGGATAATGATTATGTGAAAATTAAATTGAACCAAACCACATCGCATGCTTCAGTACCTTTTTTTGAATTGCCTGTGGCATTAAAATTTAAAAATGCAACACAACAAAAAACAATTGTAGCAGATAATAAAACCAATGGAGAAGTATTTGTAAGAAATATTGGCTTTGTTGCCGACACAGTTTTTGTTGATCCTGATTACTGGCTCATTACAAAAAATAATTCAACTGCAAAGCTGTCAAACATCAGCGGCGGCCAGGAAATAATTCAGGTATATCCCAATCCGGTGGGCAGCCAGTTTTTTGTTTACCTGGCAAATTTTACTGTTCCGGGAGCAACCGTTAATTTGTACAATGCTTTTGGCCAGTTGGTTTATTCAAAAACAATTGAGTTAAACGGCAGCGATTTAATTAACATTCCCTCGGCTCATTTAGCTGCGGGAGAATATACATTGAGGATTAAAGTTGGCAATGAGATAAAGCTGGTAAAAAAACTGCTGAAGTAATTATCTTTTTCAAATTCAAGACTTGCCATTTAAAGCAAATCTTCTTTATCAAAACTTTATAAGTAACAGCAATTTCTTTTTCTGCAAATTTGCTTTTGTAAAACCCCGGTATTGGCCAAAAAGAAAAAATCCCTTTTCCGCATTATTGTGTTACCAGTAATATTGCTTGCTGCGGCAGGCGCTGCCATATATTTTATTACCAATTATTTAAACAAACCAAAGTTTGTTCGTTACCCGGCATTTGGAATTGATATGCCGGTCAGTTATTCCATTCATGGTATTGATGTAAGCCACCACCAGGATGCAATTGACTGGAAGGAAGTGAAAGCAATGCAGGTAAAAGATATTAAAGTGGGATTCAGTTATATTAAAGCCACCGAAGGGCTGGGCCGGGTGGATGAAGCTTTCAGGCGCAACTGGTTTAAAATAAAAGAAAGCGGCATGCCTCGGGGCACTTACCATTATTTTATTGCCAGCAAAAGCGGTAAGGCGCAGGCCGAAAATTTTATAGAAACTGTTGACCTTACAAAAGGTGACTTGCCCCCGGTGCTGGATATTGAAACAACCAATGGCGCTTCGGCAGAACAAATTCAGCAAAGGGCCAAAGATTTTTTGAAGCTGCTGGAAGCACATTATAAAGTGAAACCCATCATTTATACTTACATAGAATTTTATGAAAGTTTTTTATCGGAAGGGTTTGATGATTACCCTTTATGGATTGCCCATTATGAACAACAAAACAGGCCACGTATAAAACGCCACTGGAACTTTTGGCAGCATAATGACAGGGGAAGGGTGAACGGCATTGATACCTTTGTGGACTTTAATGTTTTTAACGGCGACAGTACCGATTTTAAAAAGTTGCTGATAAAATGAGTAACTTAAAGTTTGCAATCAATATTTATTTATCATGGGAATGGAAGAAGAAACAAAACTTTTTTTAATTAAAATTGCAAACACAGTTGGCGTTACTTTACTGTGGATGATGATAAACGTTTTTTTTGGCCTGTATGCTGATTATGCTTTTTTTGAAGGAGCGCCCCAGTGGCAAAACATGGTTTATTATGCCTGGTTTATTATCAGCCTGACGGCACTGATTATTTACCTGCGCCGGCAATGGAAATGGTAACCGGCCTTTCAGTAATTATATAAAATACCCGCTAGCCCTTAATAGTTACCTTAAAAAATTCATTACTTTTATTTTAATAAAACAAAACAAGCATGCGGTTAAAATTTTTTTGCAGGTACGCCGTAATTACCGGAGCCATTGTTATTGAAGCCATCAAATGGGGTGTTCGCCCATATTTTGATTTTGCAGCACCAACAAAGTTTTTATTGGGCATAGCACCAAATTTACTGGGCTCTTTTTTATTGCCGCTGGGCTGCTACTGGCTCTTAAGCAAATACATCAATCTTTTTGAAGACATTCAACTCAGATTATTCTGTGTTGTTTGTTTTGGATTGCTTGTTATTAATGAATTGCTTCAGTTATTTCCTGTTTTTGGAAGAACGTTTGATTACAGCGATATTGCTGCTTCGGCGGCGGGGCTTACCGGTTCTTACTTTTTCTGCACAAAATATTTATTCAGGAAACTGGCAACATATCCGTAGGCTGCTGGCAATTGGTTTATCAGCAGAGGGCTGTATTTCCAGTAAACTATTAAACCGGTAAACCAATCAACTGCTGTGGTCTTTTACAATCACCCACTTGTTTTTTATTTTTCGCAGCAGCAAAGTAAAATGGCCGTTTACATCGCCAATGCTCCTGGCAAGATGCCATTTGCCTGTTACAAAAAAGTAAATGGCTGATAAGCGTTTTATTTCCAGCAAGTCAAAATCTAATTTGCCCATTGCGGCAGTGTCGGGATAATGTTCTTTATAATTGTCCATTGTTTTTTGCCAGCCATAAGTAACTCCGCTATTGCCAATAAACATCATCGAATCGTTTTGCCAGTATCCTTTCATAAAACTTTCAACATCGCCATTATTCCAGGCATGTATTTGTTCATTTAATAAATGGCGAATAGCTTTTTCATCATTTACTAAACCTGCCGTAGCAGATTTTGACTGGCAAAATAACTGGTTGCTGAAAAAGAAAAACGAAAGGCTTATTAAAGTCCGGAATAACTGCTTCATGCTTAAAAGTTTTGTTGCTGTTTAATTGCTTACTAAAGATATGAAGTTCAGGTGAGCAGTTTCTTTACTTAAAATAAAAAGTAAGAAGAGAAGAAATTCACAATACAACTGCTTAAAACCCCAAATTTCTAACTTAAAACCATTTATCAAATTGACTTGCACATTTAAAAATCAAATTGTACTTTGGCACACTAAAAATTAAAAATTATGAAACGAATTGCTTTAACTATTTGCTCAGCAACCCTGTTGCTGGTAAGCTGTAACAACGGCGAAGAGAATAAAGAAAAAACACCGGGCACCGACAGCACCGGCAAAAAAGAACCTTCAAAAGAAACAACCATTGTTGCACCGCCAGACTCTGCAACGATGATGAAAAACTGGCAGACTTATATGACTCCCGGAGATGTACACAAAATGATGACATCCTGGAATGGAACCTGGGTATCTGACATTACAATGTGG
>JANNAM010000029.1:0-67645 GCA_031384415.1 Bacteroidota bacterium | reverse complement strand
TGCAAAATTACTGATGTAATTCTCATAATCAGGTTGCGATGCTGCATGATATTGTATAACATAAGTAGGGCCGTCGGTATCATCAACATCCGCAAGGCGATGAATAATGGCATGTGTAAAGCATCCTGTGTTAATAATATCCGGGATATGGTCTTCTTTAAGCCATTGCAGCCATGCATCAGCAATCTCATTTGCAGTCTTTATGGTTACATTATAAACAATCATGGAAAAAAAATAAAGCTACAGGTCTATTCTATTCCTGATAATTCTAAATAAATTGGGCAATGGTCGCTGTGTTTTACATCAGGAAAAATATCAGCATCTTTAATATGCTTTTTTAATGGTTCAGTTACAGTAATATAATCAATTCGCCATCCTTTGTTATTTAAACGCACTGAAGGAAATCGCTGGCTCCACCAACTATAGCGGTGGGGTTCGGGGTGAATTTCTCTGAAAGTATCTATCCAGCCGCTGCCAAGAAATTTTGTCATCCATTCCCTTTCCTGTGGTAAAAAACCCGATGAATTTTTATTGCCTTTTGGGTCGTGTATATCAATTTCGTTGTGGGCAATGTTATAATCGCCTGTTAAAATAATTTTAGGAAATTTCTTTCTTAGTTTAGTAAGGTAAGTATGAAACTCATCCAGCCATACATATTTAAATGCCTGCCTTTCATCGCCGCTGGTGCCCGAAGGGAAGTATGCATTGATGAGCCTTACATCTCCAAAATCTAATTGAATAACACGGCCTTCATCATCGCTGCTGGTTATGCCGCAGCCGATACAAACATTATCAGGCTTTATTTTTGTAAATACGGCCACGCCGCTATAGCCTTTTTTTTGTGCACTAAACCAGTGATGGTGAAAACCCAAGGCTTCTAATTGTTTTACATCCACATCATCTTTTGTTGCTTTAATTTCCTGTAAACAAATAATATCAGCAGGATTTGTTTTTAGCCAGTCAATAAAGCCTTTTTTAAAAGCGGCACGAATGCCGTTGACATTGTACGATATGATACGCATGGGGGAATTTTATACAGCAAACTTAAGAATATATTCAGCTACTCCAATATCGGCCTCAGCCATCTTGTTGCATCTTCCAGGCTCATACCTTTTCTTTCAGCATAATCTTTTAACTGGTCTTCATTTATTTTGCCCACACCAAAATATTTACTTTCGGGATTGGCAAAATACCAGCCAGCTACAGAAGATGCAGGATACATTGCCAGGCTTTCGGTAAGATGAATTCCAGTTGTTTCTTCGCCGCCCAGCAGTTCAAACAATTTATATTTTTCTGTGTGATCGGGGCATGCAGGATAACCCGGTGCAGGACGAATACCCAGATATTCTTCTTTAATTAATTGTTCGTTGGTAAGATGTTCGTCAGTGGCATAGCCCCAGTATTCCTGCCGTGTTTTTTTATGAAGCAATTCTGCAAATGCTTCAGCCAGTCTGTCGGCTAATGCCTGCAACATAATTTTGCTGTAGTCATCCAAAGCGGCTTCAAACTTTTTGATATGTGGTTCAATGCCCTCAATTGTTACGGCAAATGCGCCGATATGATCCTGGTAATTTTTTTCTGTTGGTGCAATAAAATCAGCCAGCGAAAGATTTGGTTGCCCTTCTGCTTTTTTTATTTGCTGGCGAAGAAACTCTAGTTTTATAACAGAGGAATCAGTTTTAACATCAACTGTATCCGGGGCAATTTTATTGGCAGGCCAAAATCCAATAGCACCTCTTGCATTCAGCCATTTTTCGTCAATGATTTTTTGCAACAATTTCCTTGCATCATTGTAAAGGTTTGTTGCAGCCACACCAATTACGCTATCAGTTAATATAGCCGGAAACTTACCATGCATTTCCCATGCAATAAAGAAAGGCTGCCAGTCAATGTATTCAGCAATTTCTTTTAAATCATAATTATTAAAAATTTTTGTACCTGTAAAAGCTGGTGCAACAGGTCTGTAATTATCCCAATTAATTTTAGCCCCGTTCTTTTGTGCAGCTGCAAAAGCTAAATACTGCTTTGCAGATTTTTTATTGGCAAAATCTTCTCTCAGTTTGTCATATTCTTTTTTTATACCGGTGAGTAAATCTGGTTTTTGTTCCTTGCTCAGTAAACTTCCTGCTACTGTTACGCTGCGGCTGGCATCCAGTACATGAATAACTCCTTCATCATACTGCGGTGCAATTTTTACTGCAGTATGCATACGGCTTGTGGTAGCACCTCCAATAAGCAAAGGTTGTTTCATTCCCCGGCGTTTCATTTCATGTGCTACATGTACCATTTCGTCAAGCGATGGAGTGATTAATCCGCTCAACCCGATTATATCAACGTTTTCCTTTAGAGCAGTTTCCAGAATTTTATCTGTTGCAACCATTACCCCAAGGTCAATAATATCATAACCATTACAACCCAGTACAACACCAACAATGTTTTTTCCAATATCATGCACATCACCTTTTACAGTGGCTAATAAAATTTTTGCAGCGCCGGCAGATTCTTCATTAATAGTGCCTGCTGCTATATGGGCATTTTTCCTGTCCTCTTTTTCCTGTTCAATGTAGGGTGTTAATACTGCCACAGCTTTTTTCATTACCCTGGCGCTTTTTACAACCTGCGGTAAAAACATTTTACCTACACCAAACAAATCGCCAACGATGTTCATACCATCCATCAGCGGGCCTTCAATAACATCCAAAGGTTTTGGATATTTCTGCCTTGCTTCTTCAGTGTCTGCATCAATATAATCAGTAATGCCGTTTACCAATGAATGAGACAAGCGTTTTTCCACTTCTTCATTTCTCCATTTTTCATCTTTTACAATTTCTTTACCCTTCGCTTTTACTGTTTCGGCAAATGAAATCAGCTTTTCGGTTGCTTCATTATTATCGTTGTTCCTGTTCAGTATTACATCTTCGCAAAGGTTTCTCAGCCCCGGTTCAATTTCATCATACACTACCAACTGACCGGCATTTACAATGCCCATATCCATTCCGGCCTTGATGGCATAGAATAAAAACACAGAGTGCATTGCTTCCCTTACGTGATCATTACCCCGGAAAGAGAAAGATAAATTACTTACACCGCCACTTACTTTTGTAAGCGGCATTAATTGTTTTATCTCTTTGGTGGCTTCAATAAAATCCACACCATAATTATTGTGCTCTTCCAGGCCCGTAGCTATTGCAAAAATATTAGGGTCAAAAATGATGTCCTGCGGATCGTAGCCGACCTGCTCCGTTAATATTTTATAAGCCCTGTGGCAAATTTCTACTTTGCGCTGTTTGGTATCGGCCTGGCCTTTTTCGTCGAAAGCCATTACAATTACCGAAGCACCGTAACTTTTGCAGATGAAAGCCTGTTCAATAAACTTTTCTTCTCCTTCTTTCATGGAGATAGAGTTTACAATACATTTTCCCTGCACACATTTTAAACCGGCTTCTATAATTTGAAACTTGGATGAATCAATCATGATGGGAATCTTTGCAATATCCGGTTCGGCCTGCAAAAGATTTAAGAAAGTGGGCATAGCTTTTACGCCGTCCAGCAAAGCATCATCCATATTTACATCCAGTACCTGTGCCCCGCTTTCTACCTGCTGGCGGGCAACACTTAATGCTTCTTCATATTTATCTTCCCGGATAAGGCGTGCAAATTTTTTGCTGCCGGTTACGTTGGTTCGTTCGCCAACGTTTACAAAATTGGTATCGGGGCGAACCACCAATGGTTCTAAACCGCTTAAGCGTAAAAAAGGTTGTATGTGTATTTGCTCACTCATGATATTAATTACGCTTCCAGTAATTCAGTCTCCACAACTGGTAATTGCCTTGGCTTAAATTTTTTGACTTGCTCTGCAATATGTTTAATATGGTCAGGTGTTGTGCCGCAGCATCCGCCTACAATGTTTACAAAACCTTCTTCGGCCCATTCTTCAATAATATGTGCCGTTTCATGGGGCTGCTCATCATACTCTCCAAATGCATTGGGCAAACCTGCATTGGGGTAAGCAGATGTATAACATGCTGCAATTTGTGAAAGTTCTTCTATATGCGGACGCATTTGAGTAGCACCCAATGCACAGTTTAATCCAACACTCAATGGCCTTGCATGCATGATGGAAACATAGAAAGCCTCCAAGGTTTGTCCGCTTAATGTTCTGCCGCTTGCATCAGTGATGGTGCCCGAAATCATTATAGGCAATTCCTTTTGTTTTGTATCACGGAAGAATTTTTTTGCAGCATAGATAGCCGCTTTTGCATTTAATGTATCAAAGATGGTTTCAATTAATAAAATATCAACGCCTCCATCAACAAGGCCTTTTATTTCTTCGGTGTATGCAGCAGCCACTTCATCAAATGTTACGGCACGAAAACCGGGATTGTTTACATCGGGTGAAAGGCTTAATGTTTTATTCAACGGGCCAATAGCACCTGCAACAAACCTTGGCTTGGCCGGATTTTTTGCTGTGTATTCATCTGCTGCTTTACGGGCACATTTTGCTGCAGCCACATTTAATTCATAAGCCAGCGCCTGCATATCGTAATCGGCCTGGGCTATGGAAGTGCTGCTGAAAGTATTGGTTTCAATTATATCGGCACCGGCTTCTAAATATTCTTTATGAATACCTTCGATGATTTGCGGCTGTGTGATGCTGAGCAAATCATTATTTCCCTTAACGTCTTTGTGCCAGTCTTTAAAACGTTCGCCACGGTAATCGGCTTCGGTAAGCTTATGGCGTTGTATCATGGTGCCCATGGCGCCGTCAATTATTAATATTCTTTCTTTTAATTCTTTTTCGATTGGATGCATACTGTTATGAGTTTAAGGCGTTGAATAAAGGGCAACTGTACAAGAGTGCGACGCCAATGAAGTTGCACAATGGTATATTGCCGGGCTCAAAAAATTCTTTAAACTAATTAAACGATAATCAATCCGTGAAGATGTTTGGAATTGCTCTCGTTTATTAGTTCGGTTTTTTACAGGCTGAACAATAAACAAATCCGCCTGAATAGTGCTGCAAATTTATAATAACAAAGCCGTAACACAAAATGTTACGGCTGTTTAATCTGCCGGCCAGGGATTCCTTTTACCAGGTGGTGGTTTTTCAGTTAAATACCTTGTAATTATCAAAAGCAAACATCATTGGATTTTTTAAGCGGAACCGGTAAGAAAGGATCCCAGGGGTGTAGGGCAAAAATTTAATTTATTACAAATTGAATTCTTTCGTCTTTGGTAATATTGTCGTTTTTCAACTTTATACTGCCTGCTATTTTTTCTTCTTTAAGCCAGTCGTTGGTTAGTTTGCTGAATACAGGATCGGCGCCAAAATTGAATGAAAGTTTTGTGCTGCTTTCTGTCCAGGTGCCATTAACAGTACTTGCACCATTTTTGGCAGTTACCTGACCGGCCGATGTAAATGTAAAAGTGTAACCTGTAAACTTGCTGGTTTCATCTTTTGCATCCCAGTAAAAGCTTACTTTCCATGTGCCGGCAATTATTCCTACCTGTGTCGCTGCTGGCAGGTCATCTGATTTGGAGCAGGAAGAAGATTGGAGTGTGGTAAATACAGTTACCAATGCAAGGGCCAGCATGAGGCGGATATTTTTTGTTTTTAATAAAGTGTTCATGTGATAAGTTTTTAAGTGTGTAAGATTTATTGCCCAATAAAATTGCAGAAGTTAATGACCCGATAAAACTAAAATTAACCGAAGCCGTTTTTTTTATAGTTGAATGAGTTTATAATTTTTTAAGACAGCAATGGATAAAAACACGAACCCTCCGGTGGATTTCCGGAGGGCTTTAAGCTTTTCTGTTCTTGTGGTAGTGTTTGGTTTTTGCGGACGTTGGATTTTAACTACCGGTTTTTACACAACTATTGGATTTGGACTTTTACAGGGATATTGGATTGTTTTTCTAAAGCAAACATACGGCGGGATGAAAGGCGAAAAAAGCAAAAAGTAACCAATGGTAATTTCTTATTGCCGAACTGGTTTTTTGGGTTGCTGAACCGGAAGCAGGTTCATTTTTCATCGCCCAGCCAGTGCTTAAAGTCGGCAGAACGTTCTGTACTTACAATGGTTTCATGCTTTGCCGGCGGATTTAATTTGATAAGCACCCGGCTTTTTGAATAGGCAAACATTTCGCCAATGGAATAAATGGCTATTATATACTGCCGGTTGATGCGGAAGAAAACTTTTGGGTCAAGCATTGATTCCAGTGCATCCAGGTTAAAGTCTATGGTAAAGCGGCGGCCTTCTTTGGTAGCCAGGAAGTTTATTTTATCTTCTGTATAAAAGTAAACCACCTCTTCTATGTTGATAGTTTTAATGTGCTCGCCATAACGTACTACAAAGCGTTTTTTATAATCGGAGCCTGCCGGGTTAAAACTTTGCAGCAGTTTATTGATGTCAATGGCGGGTGTTGCCGGTGCAGCTTTTAGCTTTTTAAATTTAGCAAGCGCATTTTCGAGGTCTTCTTTTTTTATGGGCTTTAATAAATAATCAATGCTGTTTACCTTAAATGCTTCAATGGCATATTGGTCGAAAGCAGTAATGAAAATGATGGGGCAACTAACTTCTACAGCTTTAAAAATATCGAAGCTGATACCATCAGACAGTTGAATATCGGAAAAAACCAAATCGGGCTGCTCATTTTCTTTAAACCACCTGATGGCAGATGATACGCTTACAATGTTTTCGGGAACTGTAACGTCCGGCTCCATTTCTTTCAGCATTTTCACAAGGCGCTTTGCTGCCGGATCTTCATCTTCTATAATAAGTATTTTCATAATTATTGTTTTAAAGTTGGTAGCGAAACCGTGAAACGCTTTTCATCATTGTTTATTAAAACAGTTTCATCGCTCAGCAGGTTATACCTGTTGATGATGTTTTGCAGGCCCATTCCTGTGCTGGCTTCTTTGGTAAATTTCGGATTTATATCATTTTGCACAACCAGCCTTTTTTCGTTTTCGATATACAAATTTACAGTTAACGGGGTTTCTTTCGACACTGCATTGTGTTTAATGGCATTTTCCACCAGCAACTGCAAGGTAAGGGGCGGAATAAAAATATCCTGTTTTGCCTGTTCTGAAATATTGATATTCATTTTTAAAGCATCGCCAAACCTTTTTTGCTGCAGGTAAAAATAGGTTTGCATCAAATTAAGTTCTTCTTCCAGTGTAATAATGTCTTTGTCACGGTAGTTTACAATATTGCGGAAAAACTCTGAGAGCTGCTCCACATAATCTACTGCCATTTTGGGGTCATCTTCAATAGTGGAAATTAGCGTATTAAAACTATTGAATAAAAAATGGGGGTTTACCTGGTTACGCAGCACCTGGAACTGGAACTGTATTTTTTCCTGCTGTAGCAGCTGCATTTTTTTTAGTTGTGCTTCACGCCATTTCATATACCAGTAAAGTAATGCAAAGCCAACAAAAACACAGCCGGTGATAAACCAAAATCTTTTCCATATGGGTGTTTCAATCGCAAATTCATAAGTGGCTTCACTGGCGTTTTCAAAATTTTCGTTCAAAGAAGAACGCACATGAAATTTGTATTTGCCGGGCTGCAGGTTTGGGAAGGGAATGCTTCTGTCACGGGTGGAAATCCAGTTTGTGTCAAGCCCGTCTAATTTATACTGGTAATGAACTTCTTCGGGGTTTGTGTAATAAATGCCTGAAAAATTGAAAGTAAAACTATTTTCATCATGTTTAAATTTACCTGCTTGTTCTTTATTAAGGTTTTGTAAAAACAACTGTACATTATCTATAATTGTTTTGGGCATGTTGCTGCTGTTGTTAACGGGGCTATACACTACAATGCCACTGGCAGTGCTAATTAAAATATTACCTGCAGTATCCTGTGTTACACTACCTGCATCGGTATTTACATTTGCAATGCCCTGCATATTGTTGAGGTAAGAAACCGTGCCGGTTCGGGGGTCTAAAATATCAATGCCGTATTCATTAACAATAATAATATTACCCAGCCTGTCTGTTTTAATGGCTGTTATTCTTAAAGTGCTTATGCCGTTGGCAGCAGTATAATTTTTAAATTTTTTCCCATCAAAACTATAAATGCCTGCCCTTTCGGTGAAGAACCAGATATTGCCATTTGCATCTTCGGTAAAAGAATGGATATGTTCATCTTTCAGCCCGTCTTTTTCGGTGTAGTTACTAAATCTGCCATTTTCTAAAACTGTTATTCCTTTTCCGTCGGTGCCAAACCAGATTCTGCCATGGCTGTCTTTAAACACAGCATAAATATAATTGTTGCCAATATTGCTGATATCATTATAGTTGGTAAACGGGTAACTGCCGTCAATGGTTTTATTAGCAGCTGATAATTCAAAAATCATTGCCACACCTTCAAGTCCGCCGGCACACACAGTGTTGGCATTGCCAGTGATTGATAAAATACTTGCATTTTTTAAAAGAGGGTTTTCTGAAAGATTTCTGCACTGGCCTGTCTTTGGGTCCATGATAAAAATGCCGCTTCCCAGTGTGGCAATCCAGATGTTGTGATAAATATCCTGGTATAACCCGGTTACATCTGTCCTGTTGTTCATGGCCGCCACAGGAAATTTTTTACTGCTGTATTTATTATTTACTGCTGTATATTTTATCAAGCCCCCAATGGTGCTTACCCAAATATTATTTTCGTAATCGCATAAAACGGAGTGAATGGTTTCAAAAATACTTTTATCATAAACGGGCAGCAGCTTCAGTTTGTCTCCGGCTGTAGAAATAAGTTCAGCAGAGGTATTGAACCAGATATTGCCTTCATTATCCTGCAACAGGTTGTTTAAATTATTCTGATTTGTAATTCCGATATCTGGTACAACCAAAGGCTGGTTTATTGCAGGCTGTTTAAGCAACCCATTTTCTTCTGTAGCAATCCACAAACTGTTTTGAGAAAGCAGCAGTGAGTTAACCTGGCCATAACCCCAGTTGTTTGCTGCTGCCGGAATGGTAATTTCTTTTGTAGAATGATTGTAAAGACAAAATCCCTTTTCCTGCAGGCCAATCCAGTAAGTATTATTACCGGCAGCAGTAATGGCCATAACATAATAATCGGGCAAGCCATTTTTTGGGCCAATAACTTCAACTTGTTTTTTCGCACCCGAAACCCTGCAGATATTTATACCCTGGTCGGTGGCAGCCAGCACATCGCCATTGTCGGCAAGGGTAAGGGCATGAACATATTTGTCGCTTAATCCCTCATCTTCATTTATTAAATAAAGGTGGTTATTGCTGAAATAATAAATGCCTTCTCCGGCAGTTGAAAACCAGATATTGTTTTGTTTATCCTGTAAAAAAGAAGTGATTTTACTTTTTGGGGTGCCTTCTTCGGGGTCAAAATATTCCAGCTTGCCGTTGATTCTTTTGGCAATGCGCCCGTTTTTAAAACCAACCCACAGCATGTTTTCTTTATCCTGAAAAATAGCAGTAACCGGGTCTTTTACCGATGCTTTCGAAAAATTTACCTTGCTGAATTTAATGCCGTCAAATTTATAAAGGCCATTGCTTGTGCCGGCATAAATATATCCGTTGGTACTTTTAAACAGTGTATTAATTTTAAAAGGCTGGTTGTCTTCAAGCAGTTTAAATGTTTTGTATCCCAGCAACTGTGCAGGCGTATGCTGCATCAGCAGGCTTACAACAACCAATGCTATTAATTTTTTCAGCAGTTGCATAGATAAGGCTGGTTATTTTGCAATCAAATCGGCTTTTACCTCCACTTTAATTTCAGAAGCTAATTTTTCATGCACCACTTTTGGTATCGAAATATTATGATCGGCCAGTAGTACAGTAAAATTTGATTTCACACTTACCACAGCTTTCTTAATTGTAAGCTCACATTTAATAATCCTTTCTTCTGCCACACCATGTATGGTTAAATTTCCTTTTGCCCTGATGCTGTAAATACCGTCTTTTGACAAATCAATGTCTTCAATAATTTTTCCTTCAAAAGATGCACGGGGAAACTTATCGCTTTCCAGGTAGTTTTCATTAAAGTGCTCCTGCTGCAGTGGGCTGTTGAAACCTTTAAAAGTTTTTATAAATATAGTGAAGGCAAATTGTTTTTTGTCGGCATTAAATACACCTTTCAGTTCAGTGCTGGATGCTTTAATTAATTCCATAGGTGCATCTGAGCGAAAGGTGATGCTGCCTGCACTTACGCTGTATACAACAAGGGGTGCATTGGCCAAAGATGTAAACAGCATCAACGAGGCAGAGAGTATAAAAAATCTTTTCAGCATTAATAATAAAATAGCAAATTAATTAAATTACAATTACCCTGCTGCATCCAGTAACAGGGTAGTGTTAACGTTTTATTGAAGCAAATATTTTAATGCCTTTTACCAATGGTAAACACCCTGGATATGTTGAAGCCAAAAAGAATATCGCCTTTTTCCCATTTCCCTTTTGTTTCTGAAACAAATGTACGCTCACTCATGCCACGTGAGTTGGTAAAGTGCAGTTGAAATACGTGGCCCCCGGTTTCTATATCAAAACCAACAGAAAGTGCATTGGTAGTGCCGGCCAGCTTATAATCGGGCAACTGGTAATAATATTCAAAATTAAAACTTAGCCGCTTGGTTAATTTTTGCCTGCCCCCAATGCCAACAGCTATTAAATCATTGGGGTCGGTATTTAGCTGCACCAGGTTGTGATGAGAAAATGTAGGCATCAACTGAAGAGAAGTGTGTTCCGAAAACTTTCGGCCTATGATTAACTGATGCGTAAAAAATAACCGGGAACTAAAATAGTTTTCCCGGCTGGGATCTTCAAATTTTAATGTTTTAAGGGCAACTGTAGGAACATAACTTAAAGTAATGGGCATATTTTTTTTGCCCTTCGATTGCCGTAAAATCTTCAGTTTAAAAAATGCATCATACGTTTTTTCAAAAGTGCTGCGGCCAATGCCTACCATTAAAGCACGTGTGATACCATAATCAAATCCCATACGCATGGTAGCATTATCGAGGCCAAACAATTCGTAAGCGCCGCCATTTACCTGGCCAAAGCGATGCGATATTTTTACATCCATCACACCCTTGCCAACATTTTCAACAGAGTGGCCGTTTATTAACCTGGTGGTTTTAAATGTGGCGGTAGTGTAATTGGTAAATTCTTTTTCATCGCCGCCCAGTTCTTTTTCCAACTGGCTCATCAGGTCGGTAGTGTCTTGCGCTGCCAGCTTAAAAGAAAGCAGCAATAAAAAAACAGTGCATTGCAAAAGAATTTTCAGCCTCATACTATTGTATTAAAATGTTGAACACTTATTTTTTGGGATCGTAATTACATTCCACTTTTATTTCAATGGTTTTTGAAATATTATTTTCAACCACTTTGGGAATACTGATATTGTAGTCGGCAAGTGCTACTGTAAAAGTTGATGCTCCTGTTATTTTACCTGCTTTAACAGTAATTGTTCCGGGGGCAGCTACTTTTTTTGTAACACCATGTATGGTTAAGTCGCCGTTTACAGTAACCGGGTAAGAGCCATCTTTTGTAAAAGTTACTTTCTTTACATCGGCAATGCTGCCTTTAAAAGTTGCTTTCGGAAACTTATCACTTTCCATGTAGTTTTCGTTAAAGTGCTCCTGCATAAGTTCTTTTTTAAAAAGAAATCCCTTTATCAATACCGAAAAAGCCATTTCGCCATTGGAAGTATTTAAAATACTTACAGCCTGATTATTAACCGCATCAATGTTTTCCATAGATGTTTTGGAAAAGAAAGAAACCTTGCCGTTTTTGGTGTAATAATTTTGTGAGGTTGCTGCATTGCTGATTGCTAAGGTTGCAGCCAGTAAAAAAATTAATTGTTTCATGTGTTTATTTTGTTTTTCAATTATTAAAAAAAAGTTTTTCAAAAAAAACAAGGGGTTACTATTGGAGTTTTTATTTGTTTAATTATTAGGTGCCCCTGCTGCTATCCATATCCTGATTTTAGCAAGATTGCAGGCACTCAACTTACTGGCATTTTTAGGCATCGGCGAAAAACTGGTTGAATGAGAAACAGCACCCCATAAACGGCCATTGTCAACCTGCTGTTTTATGCCGGTGTATGTATCTAATTTTATAGCTGCCGAAGGTGTGCTGCCTCCGTGGCAACTATAGCAGTTAGAACTTAAAATGGGAATTACAGAACTGCTGTACTTAACTGCAGCTGTGTCGCAGGCTGTATCAGGATATAATATTTCTGCTTTATCATAATAACAACCGGTTAGTGATAAAAGCATCATCAGTATGCCTGTTATCAATAATACCAGTGTTACTTTTGTTTCTGTTTTTTTTATTGTAAGCTTTATAGCCATTGAAATATTTTTAATTATTAAGAGAGCCTGAAGCCACCCATTTTCTTATTTGTGCAATCTGGCAGTCGCTTAATTTGCTGGCATTTTTAGGCATGGGCGAATAACCCGGCGCATGTGATGTGGCACCCACCAGCCGGCCGCTTACAGCCATCTGCCTTACACCATTATAAAAACTAAGGTCAATATTGGCAGAAGGTGCAGCGCCGCTGTGGCAGCCCAAACAATAAGTGCTGATGATAACACTAACATTGGCACCGTATTTAAATTGAGTACTGTCGCAGTTGATGCTGCAGTTGATGGTATTTTTTGCACCTTCATTTATCCATTTGCCAATTAAGGTTTTTTGAGCCGCTGTTAAATCTGCATTGGGCAGTGGTGGCATTTTATCGCTGCCGGTTTCAAAAAGCACTTCATAAACTTTTGAATTGGTAGCATTGCCTGGCCGTATATCTTTCTTAATAATGTTGGCGTAGCTATCAAAAACATAACCTTTTGCTTGGGTGGTGGCATCATGGCAGCCAGATTTGGCACAATTGGATTGAAAAAGCGGGAGTACATCAGATTGAAAACAAACGCCATTGCCGGGGCCGCTTATGGGTGTAGGGACGATGGTGGTTTCGGGTGGAAGATGTTTGCAGGAATTGATTACAATAATCCCGGCAACTAAAATTGCCAGCATGTAAAGCAGATTCTTCATGATCCTTAATTTATGTGTAAGTATAAAAACTATTTTGTAAGATAACCCCTGATGAGGTAAACATCTCCTAAAATTCCCAACTCGGCATCACCGGCGCCAAGCCCGTTGCAAATTCCTTTCACCGTCAATGTATCACCCTCTTTTGCATTTGCTGCTTCTCCTTCTAATGTGCAATTTACCGAAGCACCCGCCTGATTGGTTTTTAAAAGGATAATCGCTTTGTTTTGCTGGTTTTGCGAAATATTTGTAACCACACCAGTTACAGCTATAATCTTTTCGGAAAATTTTTTGTTCGCATTTACGCTGTCGGTAATATAAGCCTGGTACAATGCTTCAGCCGAAATTGAAGCATCCGGTGTTGCGTTTTCAATATTCTTGAGCCCTTTGTTATAAAAATAATAACCAACACCTGCAGCAACTGCTATTACAATAAGAACAGAAAAAATGATTGTTTTCTTTGTTTTACCTAACATAAATGAGCCTTGTTTTATAAAGTTACCATTACACTGCCCGGGTAAATAGTAAAATATTGCCAAACAGGGATTTTTTACCCCTGAACGGGAAAAAAATATTGTCAGTTGCCCGAAACAATATAGTTTTCTACCGGTATGCGGTTGCTGATGCTTTTGGCAAGGGTCATTTCATCGGCATATTCCAGTTCGCCGCCAAAGGCAATGCCACGGGCAATGGTTGTTATTTTTACAGGATATACCTGTGCATCAAAACCCTGCGATAATTTTTTACCAATATAATATATTGTTGTATCGCCCTGTATATTGGGACTTAATGCAAAAATGATTTCCTGTACTTCTTCTTTTTTAACCCTGTCTAATAAGGAATCAATCATCAGCTGCTCGGGGCCAATGCCATCTAATGGCGAAATGATGCCGCCAAGCACATGATAAATGCCATTGAACTGCTGTGTGCTTTCGATGGCTATAACATCACGGATGTTTTCTACCACACAAATTACTTCCTGCTTACGCAGGGTATTGCTGCAGATATTACAGAGGTTTTTATCAGAAATATTATGGCAGCGGCTGCAGAATTTTATTTCTTTTCTCATAAGGTTAACAGCTTCGCTGAAAAAAGTAACTTCCTGTTCGCCCTGCTTAATAAGATGCAACACCAGCCGCAGTGCTGTTTTTTTACCAATGCCCGGCAGTTTGGCAAATTCATTTACTGCATTTTCTAAAAGAGAGGAAGAAAAAACCATGGAGCAAATTTAAGCTACAAGTGGCAAGCTGCAAGGGAGAAACTTAATCCCCCGGGCCTGTTGCTATAATTGTATCTCCTTTTCATTATCCCAGTTTGGCCTGATGGCAACTTTTTGGGTGATGGCAATTACTTTTTCGGGCTGTATTTTTTTGGAGTAATCTCCCGGATCCCATTTGCCATTGTTGTTTTCATCGTACAAAATACGCAGGTCATATTCGCCTGGCGGGAATAATTTTTTATTCCATTCTTTGGATGTAATTGAAAAAGATTCTTTGATTGTTTCGGCCTGAACAAACTGCAGAATGGGGTGCCTGCTTAAATCTATTTTATTAAACCGCATAACCACATTGCCATACTCCGACTCTTTTTTTGTACTAAAAAACAATGTATCTGTTTTGGCCAGGCTGTTATTTGCCGAATCTGAAACGGCTTCTTTCATTACAATCAATCTGTAATATTCATCTTCTTTCCATTTTGTTGTAAGCAAAATGTTTTTTTGTTTTTTATCAAAGCTGAAAGATGCAGTGATGGGTTTATAATTTGTATCGGTTAAAATAATCCTGGATGTGTCAACTGTTTTAAGCGGTTTATTAAAAGCCAGTTCAAGGCCGGTATTTAAATCCTGTTTTTCGGAGGTGACCGGCGAAGTATATCTTAATTTTTTATCCGCAGCGGCTGATGTGGTGGCAGCTTTATTGTCTTTTTCTGCTTCGTAAGCATATAAAGTAACCGGGGTTATTGCAGCCGCAGTAGCCACATCTTTATCTGCAAATGCAAACATTTCAATTTTTGAATTGTATGTTTTGCTGCCATCGCCGTCTTTTAAGGCATACACTTTATAATTGTCTGCCGGTAAATTTTTAAAAGTAAATGTTCCGTCGCTGTTTACCCTGGCCATGTAATCGGGTTTTCTTTTTTGCACTGCCGAATCATCGGCTTTGCGGTATAGCAATGCAAACAAAGTACTGTCTGTTTTTCCGGTTTCGGCAAGTAATATTTTGCCGGTAAGTATTAAAGAATCAATGGTGCTGCCGGTAGAAAAAATATACGTGAAATCTTTCAGTGGGTTTCCTTCATTGGCATCTTTGATGGCGCTGCCAAAATTAATAGAGTAAGTGGTGTTGGGCTGTAAAGTATCTTTTAGTTTTACGGTTACTGTTTTTAATTTCCAGTCAACAAAAGGCTGATTTTTTGGCAAGGGAGATACCAATACATTATTATACGCATCCTGTATTTCCACATATTCATCAAAGCTGAGGGTGATTTTGTTACCGGTAAAATTAACAGCGTTTTCTGCAGGTGATGCTTTAATGAGGTGCGGTGCAATCGTATCTTTTGCCCCGCCGGTGGGTGCGCCAATTTGTGCACAACCTGCGCCACTAACAGAAAGAATATAAATGACTGAAATGACTGCCAGTGAATATAGAAAACCTCTTATGCTCATTAAGCGTTATTGAATTGCAAACTTAGCTTCTTTAAATTATTACCCTTCATATAAAATCATAAAAAACATTTAATTACCGGCTTCTTCTTCCGGCTCTTCTATCTCATGCAGCGCCACCGCCAGTTTATTATCTTTTACAAAATTGCACCAATGGCAGTCTTCCTTACCGCAGCCGGTATAAAAATCACGGGCCTGAATTTTATTCCATACTTCGGTAAGCTGCTGCTTCACCGTTTCTGTATCTGCCGGCGTAATGACGATTTTTTCTTTTCGGTACTCTTTCTTTTTATCAGGCTCCACAAAATCAAATTCGCTGCTGATCACTTTCCAGTCTTTCTGTTCATAATTATCAACAAGCAGTTTATAAAAAACCGCCTGCCGCCAGTAATCACCGCCATTGGGTTCTTTGTCATGCGGTGCTTTTAATTTGGGCATGGCTTTGTCAATATCACCGCTTTTATAATCCACTACATTCACTTCTTTACCATTAAACTCCAGCTTATCTAATTTTCCTTTTACAGGAACGCCATTAACAACCACACCACGTATGTTTCTTTCCACTGCCACAACTTTGTTCCATGTGTTAATGTATTTGTTATAATAATTACGCAATACTTCATCGCCATATTCTATCCTGCGTTCAAATGCTTCTTTGGTAAAATTTTCACGGTGGCGGTGCATAAACCAGTTAAAATCGGCAATCATTTCTTCTTTGGAAGGAAAAGTTTCTTTCTTGCCATCCTGCATCTTCCTGAATAGTTTCTCCAAAGCATAATGTATTGCACTGCCAAACTCTGTTGCTTCACTTTTGCCGGTTGGTATGCGAATGAGGTTCTGGTAATAAAACTGCAACGGACATTTTAAGTAATTGCTCAGCGCTGTTACGTTCATTACAAATTTATCCAGCAGGCCGCTGATGAAATCTTCTTCTGCTTTTTCAATTTCTGGTGACTGCTCTTTAAACTGCAGCAATTCAAAATCCATCATCTGCTCATCTGTAAGCACAATTTTTTCTGTTGGCAAAGCATGCTGTTCCTGAATTTCGGCAATAAACATTGAGGGTTCCATTTCTTTGCCGTCGTTTTTATATTTGGCGTAAGAGATGTACAAATATTTTTCTGCCCTGGTAAGTGCTACATAGAATAATCTTCTTAACTCTTCCTCATCACTTGTCTTTGGCTGCGAAGAGAACATAGTATCAGGTAATTTATAACCACCACCCGGTTTTCTTTTCTTTTCCCAGTAAGATGAATTGCTGCCTGCAAAAAACACATACTCAAACTCCAGCCCCTTGCTGCCATGTGTGGTAAGCAGGTTTACGCCTTTGTCACTGCCGGCAATTTGCATCATGGGCAAAGGCAGGCCTTCTTTTTCCATCAGGTCAAGTATGCCAACCAAACCGTTTAGTTCAAGAGAAGGGTTGCGGCCGGTTTCTTCTTTAATAAAATCGAACAAGGCAGCAAGCAATTGCAGCAACGCAATTTTCTCATTGCTTTTCATAATGTAGCTAAGTACACCGGCATTGCTGATGATGTGAGCAAACAACTGCTGCAGCGTAACATTGGGTACATCACCAATCAGTGTTTCAATCATGCTGCTGAAATCTTTTAGCTTTTGATTGATGCCTGCATCGAATAAATCTTTAGCTGGCCTGTTGGCTTTATCAAATAATAATTTACGGATAGAAGCAGGATCGCCGCTGTACTTTTTATTGTTTACCTCCACGGTTATTTTGGCAATTTCAATAGGAGGGATGTTGTAAAAGTCGTAGTGCAGTATTTCAAATAACATTTCATCGCCGCCATAAGGAATATCATGCTCTGCATTCAGGTAGCGGAGTAACTGGATTATCTTTTTTGCAAAAGGCTGCTCCAGAATATTAATACTCCGCTTGCTGTAAACAGGAATAGTCTTTAAGCGGAAATACGTTGCCAGCTCCTGGCCGTATTTATTTTCTTTATAGATTACAGCAATATTTCCAGCAGGAATGTTTTGTTCAATCAACTCATTCACCTTGTTGGCGATGCCCGCCATTTCTTCTTTGGCAGTATTGTATTCAAGTATAAAAGGATTGTTTATTAAATCAATCAACGACGCTTTGGAAGTAATCAGTTCTTTACTCAATCCGTCAATTTGTTTTACAAGGCGTTCCTGATTTTTGCCAATCAGTGTTTTTGAAATATCCAGTATGGGCTGCACACTGCGGTAGTTATTGGTAAGTACCACGGTCATCAAATCTTTTTGATATGCATGTGCAAACTCCAGCATGTTCTCAACATTAGCGCCCTGAAAGCGGTAAATACTCTGGTCATCATCGCCCACAACAAACACATTGGGTTTATCCCAGTAACTGATGAGCAGCTGCACCAGTTTATTTTGTGTGCCGCTGGTATCCTGGTATTCATCTACCAGTATGTATTGAAACTTTTCCTGGTAATTGGCCAGCACATTTTTGTTTTCTTCAAATACTTTTATCACCCAGTTAATCATGTCATCAAAATCGTAGCGGTTTTTCTTACGCATCAGGTTCTGATAATTGTCAAACTCATTTACTGCTGCCCTCAGCTTTTCCATCTTCTCTTTCTCTTCTTCAATTTTGTCTGTTCGTACATCTCCTTTCTTAAAATCTTTTGTAGCCCTTTTTGCTACATATTCATCTCTTGTGGGTAAATCAGCAATATATTCATCAATCTTCAGGTTGATAAAAGCCGGCGCCCAGCCTTCCCGTTTCATGCTGGAAAATAAATTACGCAGGTTATTTATTTCATAATAAACATCGCCCCGGTATCTTTTAAGTAAATTGTTTTTTGGGAATGCATCTATCAGTTGCTTGAACAGTTCAATGCTTTCCAGTTCGGAAATAGCATCCAGCGAATTCTTTTCAAACAGCGAAAGATTTTCCTGTATCACATCATTGCAAAAAGCGTGAAAGGTGTAAATATTTACTTTGTATGCATCGGCACCAATAAACTGCTGCAGCCTTTTACGCATGGCGATGGTGCCTGCGTCGGTATAAGTAAGGCAAAGAATATTTTCGGGCAATACATCAGTGTCCAATAAAATCTTTCCAATTCTTGCTGCCAGTATTTGTGTTTTGCCGGTCCCCGGTCCTGCAATAACCATTACCGGGCCGTCAATGGTATCAACAGCTTTGCGCTGCTGCTCATTCAGTTTTTTATATTCTTCGACGAATTTTTTTTGTAATATTTCCCTGTACTGCTGCATAAATCAAAGATACTGGATGCATAATATTCAAAACAAAATTGTTACTTGTGTGTTTATGTGCTTATGAGTAAAGTTTATTCCATCAAGACAGTACAAAAAATACCCATCCCCTTAGACAAGGCATGGGACTTTTTCAGCAACCCCGGTAACCTGCAGGCAATTACGCCGGACAATATGGGGTTTAAAATCATCAGCCAGCATCATGGAGAAAAAATGTATGCCGGGCAAATCATTGAATATAAAGTAAACCCGGTTTTGGGCATTCCATTATACTGGATGACAGAAATTACGCATGTGGAAGACGGGAAATATTTTGTGGACGAACAGCGTTACGGGCCTTACAGTATGTGGCACCATCAGCATCATTTTGAAGCAACAGCAGGCGGAGCAATGATGACAGATATTATACACTACAAACTGCCACTATGGTTTTTGGGAGATATTGCCAATGCTTTGTTTGTGAAGCGGCAACTGAAAAAGATTTTTGATTACCGGTTTAAGAAAGTGGAAGATTTATTTGGTTTAATAAGTTGACAGGTTAAAAAGTTAACTGGTTAACAAGGACAGCGGCCAATCTTTTCAACTTATCACCATTTCAATTTTTCAACCTACCCCGGCATACGGGTTATATACTTTTCAATCTGCTTTATCTGGTCAACAATTTGCGGCGTAGTCGGTTTAAAACCTTTTGCCTTGCGGAAATATTCTTTGGCAGCCCTGAATTCTCTTTTGTTCATCATGATAGAACAAAGCTGTAAATAAGCAGCAGCATTGTTTTCATTATCGGGCAGTCCGGCACGGATGGCCTGGCGGATATAATTCTCGGCTTCTTTGATATTTCCCTTTTGCATACTAAGCATACCCAGTTGCAGTTTATTGGGGCCTTCGGCTTGCTTGGTAAGTGAGCCACCACCCAATGCAAGACTTTTCTTCATCAACACTTCGGCACCGTCGTAATCCTGGTCAACCATGGCGAGGTTGCCTTTGATAGTATAATAAACAGAACGAACCGGCTTTATAAGCAAGCCCGGAAACCAGATAGAGTTCACTACTTTTTTAGCACCATCAATATCGCCATCTTCCATATAGCCCTGGATAAGGCGCATGGGTCCAAAAAGAAAATGGCCAAGAATCAGCACAACAGCAATAAGGTAAATTACAAAAGAGGGCCAGAAACTGGTTTGCAAATGCGTAAAAATGGCAAGCCCCAATAATACAATACCCAGCCAAAGGCGGTACTTAATAACGAGATTAAAAAACTTCATTTGTTTAAAAAATTAGCCTGCCCGGATGAATTTTTTCGGACAGGGACAGCAAAGATAAGGGCTGCCGGCTTATCAGGAAGCGGCTTATTCTTTGGCATCGTTTATTTCGAGCCAGTAGCCATCGGGGTCTTTAAAATAGATTTGTTTAACTCCGTCAACCCTTGTTGTTACAGCATTCTTTTCGCCTGCCAGGTTTTCATATTCCACTTTATTGGCTTTCAGCAAGGTAATAAAATCTGATACTGAGGGCACATTAAAACAGGTATGGCTGCTTTTAAAATATTCCTTTTTGGCAGCGGCGCCCTGTATAATGTGCAGGGTACATTTGTTACCAATGCTGAACCAGGCATGGCGGCTATCATGAAAAGGTTCGGGAATGGTGTCCAGCCCAAGGATGTCCTGGTAAAAGTGGGTACTTACCAGCAGGTCGGTAACATAAATAGCAGTATGATTGAGCGTGGGAGTAATTTTTGGTCTGTTGTTTTGTGCTGTACTCATGGTAAATGAAATGACGGCGGGTAAAAGAAAAAGAACAATTTTCTTCATCTTGTTTTATTTGATAGGGAAGGTAGAGAAATTCTGCTATTTTTGCAATCCAAAATTTGAACGCCCATTATAAGTGTTTAAATACTGGTGCCCTGGTTCAATGCCTGCCCGGATGGCTTTGGCCGGACAGGGGTAGAATAGAATTTTCTTACTGGTCCCGTAGTTCAATGGATAGAATAGAAGTTTCCTAAACTTTTGATACAGGTTCGATTCCTGTCGGGACTACTAAGGCTTTAGCATTTGCTGAAGCCTTTTTTATAAACCCACTCCATTTTTTAAAAGCATAGCTGTATGTCCTTCTAACTTTAATTAATTTTGCCCCATAAAAAATGTACTCTTGAAAAATACTAAAAATCTGTTGTTGCTTATCGGTCATTGGGAAGGCGTTTCTTTTTTGCTGCTCCTTTTAATTGCCATGCCTTTAAAATATGTTTTCGACATGCCCGTTTGGGTGCGTATTATAGGCAGCCTGCATGGTGTTTTGTTTGTAGCCTACCTCATCATACTTGCTATAGCCTGGCGCAAATTACCCTTAACTTTTGCACAGGCGGCCAAAGCCCTGCTGTTATCTTTTCTTCCCTGCGGCACTTTTTTTCTGCATAAGATTATTAAGTAACTTCCTCAGGGCAACATTTCAATAACCCTTTTTTTAGCGTATTAAATAAAAGCTGTAACTTTTACAACAGGCAACCCATTTGCCTGCTTTTTCGATTTAATTTTAAACTGAACCGTTTTGCTTTCTGCAGAAGAACTGAGCATACATATCAGGGGCTGTGTCCTTAACCAGAGAGAGAGCCAGAAAAAAATATACAACTCTTTCTATGGCTATGCTATGGCCATTTGCGATTGTTATGCCGGCAATGAAGAAGATGCAGTGGAAATACTCAATGACGGGTTTCTGAAAATATTTAAAGAAATACACCACTACAAACCTGCCTATGCCAGCGAAATAAATTCATTTAAAGGATGGCTGCGGAGAATAATGATTTACACCGCCATTGACCAGTACCGGAAAAACAAAAAGCACCAGATTGTTTCTGAACTGGACAGCACATTGATTTATATTTCTTCAGATGAAGCATCGGGGTTTGATAAAATTTCTTATGATGAAGTGATACGCTGCATCCAGCGCCTTACTCCTGCATACAGAACAGTGTTAACGCTGTTTATTGTGGAAGGTTTCAGCCACGATGAAATTGCAAAGCAACTGGGAATTGCAGAAGGCACTTCCAAATCGAATCTTGCAAAAGCAAGAAAGCAGTTACAAAAAATATTATTCAGTCAAAATAAAATTAGCCTTATAAAAAATGTTGGATGAAGAAATGGACGATATTATAAGAGATGCGGCCGGGCAGCACCATCCACCTTATAATGATAAGGCATGGGATAAAATGGAGCTGATTTTAGACAAACATTTGCCGCTTCAAAAAAACAGGAAGAGATTTATTTTCTACCTGCTGCTGCTTTTATTGGTGGGTGGCGGTGCTTTTTTTGCAGGTACTTATTTCTCTAAAAACAAAAACACTGCAATTGGCGAAAAACAATTGAATGATGATGAAAAGAAAATTGCAATTAACGATAGGCAGGCAACAGTATCAAAAGAAGATATAGCAAAGGAAAATGCAACAAAACAAAACATTGCAGGCGCAGAAAATACGGAAGTGAATAAGACCGGCGTTGATAAAAAAGATTTACAGGATGGTCTGGCAGTGAATAAACCATTTAGAACAAAGACAAAAACTGTTGCAACAATTATTGCCCCCGTTGCACCAGAAGACCCAACAAATAAACAGGAGTTGATTATAAAAGGGAAGCCTGTGCAGGATATAACTGCTGACCTGGCTAAAGATGAAAATGATATTGTTGTAACAAATATTCCTTCAGGCGATAAAGCAAAAGAAATTAGTAGTAAGGCACCTGTAACTACCGAAACCGAAAAATACAAGAAAGAAGAAATAGCGCTGGATAAAGCCATTGCTAAAACCGAAAATAAAAACCAGTCTTCACCCGAAAACAGAAAAAAGAAACCTGCTGTGCCCGGTAAATTGGGTATCACTTTTTCGGCCGGGCCAGATGTAAGTTTTATTAAAATAAATAAGCTGGGCAATACCACACTCAATTACGGGGCAGGGCTTAGTTACAGTTTTGCAAAACATTTTACAGTTCTAACAGGTTTTTATGTGTCTAAAAAAATATATGCTGCCGACACTGCAAATTATAAACCTTCCACCGGGCTGGGGCCTTATTCAGCTTACTTAAAGAAGATTGATGCCAATTGCAAAGTATATGAAATACCGGTTTCTGTACAGTACAGTTTTGGTCAGGCAAAAAATCACCAATGGTTTGGCGGGCTGGGCCTTTCTTCTTACCTGATGAAAAAAGAAAAATATGATTACACCTATAAATATCCCAATGGCATGGCTTATTACAAAGAGTATGTGCTGAATAATGAAAACAAACATTACTTTTCTGTGCTCACTTTATCAGGCGGTTACCAGTATCATATCAGTAACAGGGTTTCCATAGCTGCAGCGCCATATTTGAAGCTGCCGCTGGGAGGCGTTGGTTATGGCAAAGTAAAATTAAACAGTGCTGGTGTGTTGTTTACTGCAACTGTTAAGCCGTTTACCAAAAAGAAATAAATCCTTTTCTCGTAGCGCCGTTTTGTTTATCACACTGCCGGAGTATCAGCTAATATTGCATTGGTTGTAATCAAATAATTTTTTATACCGTTTAAATAAAACTGTTAATTTTAATTCAGGCTTTCAGCTTTTAAAATTGCCTGCTATGTTTTCGGTAAAAAATAAAAATGAAAATGGATTTAATAAAGTTGTGCTGGCAGATGAGCTGCAGGGCACATTTGCCGAAGTTATCCCTGACTGCGGCGCTTTGTTGCATGCTTTCGGACTGCGGCATGAAGGCACATTGATAAATATAATTGAAGGCTACACCGATAAAAACGATTTTGAAAAAAACCTGGAAGCAAAAGGATTCAGAAGTGCTAAACTATCGCCATTTGTATGCCGGTTAAAAAATGGCAGCTACAGTTTTGGTGAAAAAAATTATACAATTGAAAAATTTTACCTGGGCGAAAATGCTATTCATGGATTGTTGTACGATGCTGTTTTTGAAGTAACAGATAAGTTTGCTGATGAAGAAAAAGCATTTGTTGTGATGAAACATGAATACCGGGGAAAGGATAAAGGTTATCCTTTTTATTACGACTGCATAGTCATGTACAAATTGCAAAAGGGAAATGCACTTACTATAACTACCGAAATCATTAATAAAGATGCTGGCAATATTCCTGTTGCCGATGGCTGGCATCCTTACTTTAGTTTTGGCAAAAGCATCAACGAACTGCAACTGGAGTTTCAAAGCGCAGCAATGGTTGAGTTTGATGAAGCATTACTGCCCACCGGAAAATCATTGACTTACCAGAAGTTTACCTCCCTGAAAAAAATGGAGGATACATTTTTTGATAATTGCTTTACAGTAAACTTTGCTGAGTGTCAGCCTATGTGTGTAATAAGGGATACAGAAAAAAAACTGCAGCTTGAAATTCATCCAGGCAAATCTTATCCTTATTTGCAGATTTATACGCCGCCTCACCGCCAAAGCATTGCCATAGAAAACCTCAGCGCTGCACCCGATGCTTTTAATAATGGAATGGGATTAATCACACTGGCCCCCGGCTCATCTGCAAACTTCGAAACAACATATAAAATCACTTCCTTAACTTAGCCCGATGAATACGATTGCGGCAAACATTGCCCGGATTTTTACAGAAAGTTTTACTTCTGAGCCCAATATTTATTTTTCGCCGGGGCGGATAAATTTAATTGGCGAGCATGTTGATTACAACAATGGCTTTGTAATGCCTGCGGCTATTGACAAAGGCATTTATTATGCTATTGCAAAAAATAATACCAGGGAAATTCATTTTTACTCTGCCGATTTTAATGAATGGCTTTCCATCAATATCAGCGATATTAAAAAGTTAAATGGCTGGAAAAATTATGTGCTGAGTGTAGTGAATGAATTTTTATTGCTGGGAAAATCTATAGCAGGATTCGATTGTGTATTTGGCGGCGATATTCCCCGTGGCTCCGGTATCAGTTCTTCGGCTGCGGTGGAAGGCGGGCTTGCTTTTGCATTAAACAATATATTTAACTGCGGACTAAGCCGGACAGAACTGGCGCTGCTTTGCCAGCGTGCCGAACATAATTTTCCCAATGTTAAATGCGGCATTATGGACCAGTTTGCCAACATGATGGGGAAGAAAGACCATGTGATTTTGCTAGACTGTAAAAATTTATCGCACCAGTATTTTCCTTTGGAATTAGCAGGCTATAAAATTGTATTGCTCAACAGTAAAGTGCATCACACACTGGCAAGCGGCGAATATAATATACGGCGAAAGCAATGCGAAGATGGATTGCAAATACTTGGAAGAAACTCTTTTCGGCAGATAGAAAATGTACAGGAAGTATATGCAGCAAAGGATAGCATGCCGGAAAAAGAATTTCTCCGTTGCTGCTATGTAGTAGAAGAAATTGCCCGTACACAAAAAGCGGCTGTATTACTGCAGCAAAATAATTTAAGAGATTTTGGTAAACTCATGTATCAAACTCATGAAGGCCTTAGCAGTTTATATGAAGTGAGTTGTAAAGAACTGGACTTTTTAGTAGAGCAGGCTAAAGCCAATGAAAATGTAATTGGTGCAAGATTAATGGGTGGTGGTTTTGGCGGCTGTACTATTAATATTGTACAAGACGATGCGGTAAATGATTTTATTGAACAAGCAAACAGTGCTTACCAAAAACAGTTTTATTTTTTACCAGAAGCTTATGTAGTGGAAACAAGTGAAGGGACAGGAAAACTAAGTAAGCAGCAAAGCTTATAAACCCACGTGCCAAAGCCGGCCCTGCCTTTTGCCGGCGGCGGACGCAGGCATCAAAAAATGGCGTGGGTGTATTTTTATAATTGCCGATAACGAAGAAGGGATTAGAAGCACAACTGTTTGAACTCCGCAGACAGGTTTTGAAATTCCAACCTGCAAGAATGTCAACATTATGAATTGTCGCAAGTGCAATGTGAAGGTCGCGGCATTGATATTTTAATTTCGTTAGTCATCAAGTTGTAGAAAGTTTAAAGGTAACAAACATGTCGTTTGAGTTACTCTCAATGTTTTCTTGTTTCTTGAAGTTATATTTCTCTAAAAGTTTTGATGAGTTTTTGTTTTCAAGATGTGTGTATGCTTCAATTACTTTTAGTCCTATAACATCAAGTCCAAATGCAATAACTTTTGATGTTGCTTCTTGCATTATTCCTTGTCCCTGAAAAGCTGGCAATAATTCATATCCTATTTCGGCTTGGTCATTTTCGTTTGAAAAGTTAAATAAGCAAATTGTTCCTGCTAAATTGTCATTATTAGTTAGCGTAATTGCCCAATAAATTCCTTCGTTCTGCTTGACAACTTTCGCAATTTTATCAATAAATTTTCTTGCGTCTTCAAGCGTATTACTTGGGTCTCTGTCAATATATTTATTCACTTGTTTGTCTGAACGAAGTGCAAATATCTCTTTGTCATCATTGACAGAAAGTTGCCTTAGCGTTAACCTCTCTGTTTTTAGAACTGGAAATGGTGTGAATGTATTGGTCAACATATTCTGTCTATAATTTGTTTTTTTGTCTGTTCATTTCTTGCAGAAATTTTCAAGTTACCACAATGTTCAATCGGAAAGGATAGCATTTCGGATAACGAAGAAGGGATTAGAAGCACCACTGCTTGTTAGAAGCATCCCGAAACTTCGGGATTTGATTACCGAACAAAGCCTTTAAAAATTCTTTTAATCTTATGATAGCCGCAGTAAAGCTGTTCGTTCGGAGCTCAACTGTTTGAAGTTCCGATACTGTTTGTTCAAAGCTGTTTACATTCATTGCTGTATCGTTTCAATTTTTTTGTTCCGTGAATTAATGAAGTTCATTACTCCTTTCTTATACATCAAATAATCGTCAATGTCCGAAAATGTCGGCTTTGTTTTAAAGTTGTAAAAAGGTAAGTAGAATTTTATTTTTTGATTTTCATCAACAAGGTCGTCAAGCAAAAAGAAGTTGATGTAGCCGATAAAGTTCTCAAACAAGTTGAAGAAGTTTTTATACCTCAACAATGTGTCGTAAAGTGGACTTTCCTGCTCCAAGTAAAACAACCGAATACATTCCAATGTCAAATCAAATCTGTCGTCAATTAAACTGTTTACTCCACGGGCTTGATTTATGGTATGCTTTCCGTCAACTCTGTTGTTAGAAAATAAAGTATAAGCACCAATGGTTGAACCTGTGTCAAACAGTTCGTTTACTTCGCCTTGTATTTGTTCTGTCAGCCACTTTTTTCTTTTATGGTTTTTGTAGGAGTGTGTTATAGCATCACTTCCCAAAATGTATTCTCCAAGTTCAGAATTATGGTATAAATAAAATCCGTTTTTGTTTTTAGTCAACTCAAATGTTTTTCCATTCGGCAAAGGTTTACTCCACAACTTTTGATGGTATGAACGAAGTGTCGGACTTGTGCTGTCAGGGTCTCCGCCTTGAGCATCAGAGTAAACATTAAAAGTCGTGTCAATTAGTATTTGTCCTGTCAGCATAATATTTTTTCTGTTCGTTCAATGCTCAAAAGTTCAAAGTTAGCAGTGTCCCCAAAAATTGCCGCTAACATATTCTTAAGTGCTACTCCTCCCCACAAAGTAGCGCAAATCCTGCATAAAAACCACCAAAAAGCGCAAGTTTTAAGCTAAAACTGTGGCTGGTCTTCACAATAATTTATCGAGTGGAGATTGGATTTTAGCAAGATGTTTTTTACTTAAATGCGTATAAATTAGGGTTTTACGAATACTGGTGTGCCCCAATAATTCCTGTATGCTGCAATATCAGTTTCCCCTTTAAATAAATGAGAGAACCAAACTCGGTATCAAAAATTAAATTGGGTTTGAATTCCGCTTCTCAAACTTGGTTTGTTACTCCCGTACCAAAATGCTTAACTATGAAGATAACAACCTTTCACTCCCCTGAAATTTTTTCATTTTGCCCCTGATTTTTTTTCACTTTTTTTCTGTCAAAATTTCATTTTTTATACGTTGGTATAAGCTTTGATTTCAGGACAGAAAACAATTTTTTTAAAAACCTTAAAAACAAAAGGAGGACGTTATGACAACTGGTATCATCAAAAGAGAAAATGGTCGTACCAACCTGCCCGCTGCATCCTTTAGCGGACTGGCAGACCAGGTATTTCAAAAAAATCTGAGCCGTTTTTTTGAGGACGATTTCTGGGGCTTCAATGGAGTAACTCAGCAGTACAGTGTTCCGGTAAACCTTGGCGAAACAGACAAGACCTATGAAATGCAATTGGTAGCACCGGGGCTTAAAAAAGAAGATTTTAAGATTACACTTGATGGCGACCTGCTTACGGTTTCATTTGAACACAAGGAAGAAAATAACCAGGAAAACAAAAATGAACGCTGGTTAAAAAAGGAGTACAAAACTCAGTCTTTCAGCCGCAGTTTTAACCTGGATGATACACTGGATGCCAATAAGATTTCGGCAAAGTATGTTGATGGTGTTTTGAATGTAAGTCTGCCTAAAAAAGAAGGCGCACAAAGGCCTTACAAAACAATTGAAATAAAATAATCAATTGGGGCAATTTGACCGAGCAAAAAAAGCTGCCTGAATTGAGCAGCTTTTTTAATTTTATAAATGGAAGAATTCAAATTTACACTTTAAAATAAATTTTCTTTCAGCAGTCACCCAAAAATCACATAGCAGGCACTTCACTTTTTTTATAATAAATTCTTTCTGATAACTTACTAAACTTATGATATTTGTCTTTCCTGGAATCAGTTGTATAATTTCTTGGCTGGTATGCAAAGTCTGCAATTATCTCCTCCTTTATTCCAAAAAAAGGTATTCCATATCTTTTTAAAATTACAGTACTGTCATATCCTTCCGAAAAATTCTTGTAGTTAACCTCAATATAATAACAACCAAAATCTGTTAACAGCTTTTTTATTTTTTTGTCTCCAATTTCATCAGCGTTGTACTTTCTTTGGCCGTTTTCAATTGCATATTTTACTATCTGCCAGATATCAGGTTCATTTTTTATTACTGCCTTTTCTGAAATCATTTGCCTTGTGCAGGAAACAGCACAAGAAAAAATTAATATGCAAAAAATAAATTTTGATATAAGATTCATGGCCATCATACCTTAATATAAATCTTCTTCCTGTCCAGCAGCCATGCAAAAAACCACATCATGGCAATAAAGCAAAGGGCATAAATGAGGGAGCCAATCCTGGGATCAAAAGTAAAAATGGGTTTACACAGTGTTTCATAAAACCAGCCGAATGGAGAAAGAAATTTTGGTTTGCCGGTTGCATCTAAACCATTTGGTATTCTTATCAAACCCATCAAACGTGGCAACACAGCACTCATTGCAAAAATGAACAGCGCATTTTTTCCAAACACATCAAAGAAACGGCTCCATGCTCCTTTTGCATTTTTAAATTCTATCAGGTAGATTAATACAGATAAAATGAGTAAGGCAAGCCCGGTTGTATAAATGGTGTAACTGCTTGTCCATATTTTTTTGTTGATAGGGAAGACCATGTCCCAGCAAAAGCCGGCAAATACCAAAACGCAACCTGTTACAAATAATCCGTTCAGCATTTCTTGTGTTTTGCCCCTGGCTAAAATATAGTTGCCAACCAAATAACCTAAAACTACCTGAACGATGGCAGCAAATGTATTCATCAATCCTTCGGGGTCAAATGCAACGCCTTCGCCATGATACATGTGTTTATCACCCAAAATTTTTAAATCAACATTGGTTCCAAACCAGCCGTGCAAACTATAGGGGTCAGATGGATTAGCAGCAACACAAAGAAACCAATAGAACAATAATATAAATGCACTGACAACAAAAGCGCCTCTTACTTTAAAAAAATGAACGATGACTGAAGCAAAGAAATAACTGAGTGCAATGCGTTGCAATACACCAAAGATGCGTACGTTTTCAAATGGTTTGCCAACAAGATTGCCGGCATCATTGTATTTAATAAACGGGAACCAGTTTAAGAACATACCAATCCCAAAAATCAACAGCGTCCGCTTAATTACTTTAAACCAAAATGTACTTTCTCCTGCGGCCTCCAGTTTTGGCATCACAAAAGCCATGGCATTGCCAACCGCAAACAAAAAGAAAGGGAATACTAAATCGGTAGGAGTGCAGCCATGCCAGCTTGCATGATCAAGCGGTGCATATATATGTGCCCAGCTTCCGGGATTGTTTACCAATATCATCAGGGCAACCGTGGCGCCCCTGAAAACATCAAGGGAATAAAAACGTTGATTCATGCTGGCAGGTTTATTGGTTATAGCGGTTTCGTTTCGGGTTCTTCCTAACATCTTTAAGATCTATAATTACCAGTTTATTTTTTTCAATCCTGTAATAAATCCTGTTTTGATAACCCTTTCCTGCAAGCACAGTTTTCGTATTTTTTATTGAAGTATCAATGCCAATGTTTGGCTGAGAAGCCAGTAGTTTTATTTTATTATCGACCAGTTCTGTAAAACTTATTGCTACTGCTTTATTCCATTCCTGTTTAAGATAAACAGTAGTTTTTTTCATGCTATTGATAAACCTTCTCTTAGTTACAATTTGGAGAGCCATTCTTTCATTTCTTTTTGGTACTCTTCAAAACTAACTGTATCCTTATCCGGGTCTTCGGTGGCCAGTTCTTCCAGTTCCTTTTTTTCTTCAGGGGTCAAATAAGAGAGGTCGTCAAAATCCTTTTTAGCTTCGGTCTGGTAGGCAACAATATCTTCCTTTACGATGTTCAGCAATTCCTCATCGTCTGTATTATCAATAAGTGTGTGGAGTTCTTTTTTCAGTTCCTCTTTGCTCATAAAAACTGCTTTCCCAAATTTACAAAATTTATTCTCAAACTTTCTCACTCAGTTCCAGCCAGCGCATTTCTTTTTCATCGAGTAATGAAACTATTTCGCCAACCCTTGCAGCAGCTTTTTGCAGGTCTTCAAAACTCATATTGCCGCTGTTCATTTTTTCTTCCAGTTCTGTTTTCTCTTTCTGTAATGCTGGTATTTCTTTTTCTATGGTTTCGAATTCTCTTTTTTCTTTGTAAGAAAGCTGGCGGCTCTCTTTTCCCTGTTGCACACTCTCTGTTGTCTTTGGTCTGTTGTCTGTCGTCGTAGTTTCAATCTCTTTTATCAATTGCCTTTCATCTGTCAGTAATCCTTTCGCCAGCGCTTCCCTGTATTGAGAATAGTTTCCAGGAAAATCCCTAATCACTCCTTCGCCTTCAAAAGCAAACAAATGGTCAACCAGCCTGTCCATAAAATACCTGTCGTGGCTTACAATTAAAATACATCCGGGAAAATCCATCAGGAATTCTTCCAGCGTCCTCAGTGTTTGCAGGTCAAGGTCATTGGTAGGTTCATCCAGTATTAAAAAATTGGGGTTGAGGAAAAGCACACTTAGTAAATGCAGCCTTCTTTTTTCTCCACCGCTTAGTTTGCTCAGGGGTGTGTATTGCTGCTCTGCATTGAAACCAAACTTCTCCATAAAAAGGCTTGCAGACAGTTTTGTTCCATCTGCCAGCGGGAAAAATTCAGCAAAGTCTTTTACATATTCAATGGCACGTTTGTCTTTTTTGTATTGCAAACCTTCCTGGTTAAAATTGCCAAACACCACCGTATCACCATGATTCACTTTTCCGGTATCGGGTTTTTCTTGCTGCAATGCAATTTTTAAAAAGGTTGATTTGCCTACACCGTTCTTTCCAACAATACCAATGCGTTCGCCTTTTTTAAAAGTATAATCAAATCCTTTTATTAAAACGTTGTTGCCATAACTCTTGTTTATTTTTTTCATCTCCAGCACTTTGCCGCCCAGCCTTGTCATTTTTACCTGCAGGCTTACTTCGGCATCTTCCTTTCGCAGGCTTACTCTTTCTTTAATGTCTTCAAAAGCATCCTGCCGGCTTTTGCTTTTAGTTGTTCTTGCCTTAGGCTGCTTACGCATCCACTCCAGCTCTTTCCTGAAAATATTTTTATCTTTTTGCAGTTCACTCGCCTGCACATCGTGGCGCAAACTTTTTTGCTCTAAAAAATAATCGTAGTCGCCACGATATACAAACACCTTTTCTTCATCCATTTCCAATATCTCATTGCATACAGCATCCAAAAAATACCGGTCATGTGTTACCAGCAACAGCGTAATTTTTTTTGCAGATAAATAATCTTCCAGCCACTCAATCATACTTACATCCAGGTGGTTGGTAGGTTCATCTAAAATGAGTAAACATTTTCCCTCATGCAAATCTGCCTCCACCAGCGCCTGCGCAAGCGCCACTCTTTTTCTTTGCCCGCCGCTTAAATTTTTTACAGGCTCATTCAAATGATGCAGGTTAAGCTTTCCTAAAATTTGTTTCAGGTCGCTTTCAAAATTCCATGCATTGTATTCATCTAATTTCGAAATCAGTTCTGTAAGATGGTCGTCATCCTGTTTTTCTTCTTCTAAAAATATTTCATACTCCTTCACCACTTTTATTACCGGATTATCCAGCCGTAGTATATTGTCCCAGATGCTTTTGTTTTCATCAAAAATGGTTTCCTGCTGCAGCATCACCACTTTCACATCTTTATGAACCCATACTGTTCCATCATCGGCCGTATCAAGGCCGGCCAAAATTTTTAATAAGGTGCTTTTGCCTGTACCATTCCGGGCTACAAAGGCAATTTTATCGCCTTCCTCCACATTGAAAGTGATATTCTTAAAAAGGGTTCTTATCCCAAAGGATTTACTGATATTTTCTACTGAAGCGTAATGCATGGCGGCAAAGGTAACGGCCCATTTTAGATTTTAGATTGATGATTTTAGATTTGTAAGGGCTATTTTTGTGAAGTATATTTTTGTGACCAGCTTTTGTACTACTATGTAGCATCGTTGTGTCACTCACTTGTACGGCAACAAATAATTCAGCACTGCCTTCATGTCCAACTTCTTTTCACATCCCACAGCAGTAATTGACGCCGGAGCCCAAATTGGAGACGGTACTAACATCTGGCATTTCTGCCATGTAATGCCCGGGGCTGTTATTGGCAATAATTGCAATATCGGTCAGAATGCTTTTATTGATAACAACACAATTATTGGCAACGGGGTTAAAATTCAAAACAATGTATCGGTTTACAATGGCGTTGTGCTGGAAGACGGAGTTTTTGTTGGCCCATCGGCAGTTTTTACCAATGTAATCAATCCCAAAAGTTTTATTGAACGTAAAACAGCGTATAAACAGACGCTTGTAAAAAAAGGGGCAACCATTGGAGCAAATGCAACCATTGTTTGCGGCAATGAAATTGGTGAATATGCTTTTATTGGTGCCGGTGCGGTGGTTACAAAAAATATTCCTGCCTATGCATTGGTTACGGGTAACCCGGCAAAGCAAACAGGATGGATGAGTGCCAATGGGCATAAACTTTCATTTGATGAAAACGGAATGGCAACTTGTCCCGAAAGCAAACAAGAATATAAATTAACGAACAACAAAGTAGAATCCATCAGCTGAGCAATGGAAATAAAAAACTCAACATGTTTGGTAATTGGTGGCGCAGGCTTTATTGGAAGCCATGTGGTAACAGCATTGTTGAAAGAAGAAGTTGCAGCAGTGATTATCTATGACAATTTCAGCCGGGGCAAAATGGAAAATATTTCAGCAGCATTAAAAGACCAACGCTGCAGCATTTTTGCCAAAGGAGGCGATATAAGAGAAACAGATGTGCTGGATGAAGCGATGAAAGGAGTGGATTATGTTTTTTGTACGGCAGCACTCTGGTTATTGCATTGCAAAGATTTTCCAGGTACAGCATTTGATGTAAACATTGCCGGCACATTCAATGTGCTGGAAGCATGTGTAAAAAATAATATCAAAAAACTGATCTGGTCATCTTCGGCATCTGTATATGGCGATGCGGTGGAAGTGCCGATGACTGAAGATCATCCGTTCAACAATAAAAATTTTTACGGCGCCACCAAGATTGCCGGTGAAGCAATGGCCACTGCATTCAACGACCGTTATGGTTTGCCGGTAATTGGTTTGCGTTATATGAATGTATACGGACCCGGGCAGGATCAGAAAGCAGCATACACCGGTGTGATCCCCATCATGCTGAATAAGATCGATGCCAATGAAGCGCCAGTCATTAATGGTGATGGCACACAGGCTTATGATTTTATTTATGTGGAAGATGTGGCCACTGCCAATGTAGCTGCATTAAAAGCGGATGTTCAATTTGGTTTTTATAATGTTGGTACCGAAGTGCAAACCACCATCAAAGAATTGTGCGATACAATACTGCAATTAAAACAATCAGATTTAAAAGTTACTTATAAACCTTACAGCGCTGATGATGCAAGAGCATTGGTGCAAAACAGAATTGGCAGCAATGCAAAAGCAAAAAAAGACCTGGGTTACAAATATAAATATGGATTAGAAGAAGGATTGCAGAAGCTCATTCAGTGGAGAGATAAATCCGTGTAATCCGCTTAATTCGTGTAATAAAAAACTAATTGACAAGAATCATTCAAATATCACAGCCCAGCATGGGAACCGAAGAATGGGAAGCATTAAAAGCACCCATTGAAAGCGGCTGGATTACACAGGGCCCCAGAGTAGCGGAGTTTGAAAAAATGTTTGCAGAACGTCACCAGGTAAAACATGCGCTGGCAGTTTCTAATTGTACTACAGCTTTGCACCTTGCTTTATTGGCATGTGGAATTAAAGAAGGCGATGAAGTAATTGTGCCTGCATTTACATGGGTATCTACAGCCAATGCAATTTTGTATTGCAATGCCACACCAGTTTTTATTGATATAGATGCGGCAACATTTAACATTGATGTAACGCAGCTAAAAGATAAAGTCACTTCAAAGACAAAAGCAATTATCCCGGTTCATTTGTTTGGCTTGTGTGCCGATGTTGATTATATCAAAGAATATTTCCCTGATTTAAAAATTATAGAAGATGCAGCTTGCGCTGCCGGTGCAGCATTAAATGGTAAGCCTGCCGGAAGCATGGGAGATGTGGGATGTTTTTCTTTTCACCCACGCAAATCAATAACAACCGGTGAGGGTGGAATGCTTACAACCAATGATGATGCCATCGCAGAGCATTTGAATATGTTGCGAAATCATGGAGCAAGCATTTCTGAAGAACAAAGACATGTTGGTGCAAAGCCATATTTACTGGCCGATTATAATATCATTGGTTACAATTACCGCATGACTGACTTGCAGGGAGCATTGGGTTGTGTGCAATTAAAAAAATTAGATGCTTTTATTAATGAAAGAAATGAATGGGTCAATTATTATGAGGAACAATTAAAAAATATTCCATGGTTGTTTACCCCACAAATACCCGATGGTTATAAACATGGCTGGCAATCCTATGTAACTTTTATTGATGAAAACAAATCGCCATTAAAGCGGAATGAAATTATGGAAGCTTTGCAGCAAAAAGGTATCAGCACCAGGCCGGGTACACATGCCGTACACATGCTGGGGGCTTATGCAAATAAATACAACCTTACTCCACAAGATTTTCCTGTGGCTTATGCAGCCAACGAATACTCCATGAGCATACCTTTACACAACCGTATGGTAAAGGACGATTATGATTACGTTATTGATGCCTTACACTCATTCTGACAGTGCTTATGGATCTACAATCAATTTTTGAACTACCCATTATTACTGATAATAATTTTATTTGTTTGGCAAATACAAGTAATGCTGTCAATCAACA
The DNA here is from genome assembly GCA_031384415.1 of Bacteroidota bacterium. Classification (GTDB taxonomy): domain Bacteria; phylum Bacteroidota; class Bacteroidia; order Chitinophagales; family Chitinophagaceae; genus Ferruginibacter. The sequence goes on along the minus strand of JANNAM010000029.1, from coordinate 32,047 downwards.
ACAGACAAATGATACATTCAGTAACAAATGGGAGCAATTTGAAAAGGAAGAGAACGTCAGCGAAGTTGAAAAAATGCAGAAGGAATGGTATTTACAATTGTATGGATTTAGCAGTGAGGATGATTTAAAAATTTTCTTACAGAATAAAAAAATTATTTTGGATGCCGGATGTGGCACTGGTTTTAAAAGCGCTTGGTTTGCATCACTATCTCCTTCTTCTGTTATACTGGCAATGGATTTTTCTGAATCTGTAAAATATGCAGCACAAAAATACAATGGGATAAAGAATTTGTTTTTTATACAAGGAGATATTGCAGCTTCAGGAATAAAACAGCAATCAGTTGATTATATAAGTTGCGACCAGGTAATTCAGCATACCGAAAACCCGGAAGCAACATTTGCCCATTTATCTTCTCTGATAAAACCCGGCGGCGAGTTTGCCTGTTATGTGTATGCAAAAAAAGCATTGCCCCGGGAATTGGTAGATGCTTATTTCAGATCAGCAACGCATAATATTTCGCAGGAGGAAATGTGGGAGATGAGCAAACAGCTTACGCAACTGGGGAAAGTATTATCAGAATTAAAAGTGAATTTTACTGCCCCTGATATTCCATTACTCGGAATTAAAGGCGGTGAATATGATGTGCAGCGGTTTATTTACTGGAACTTTATAAAATGTTTTTGGAAAGAAGAATGGGGAACAGCTTTGAGCGATGCGACCAATTTTGACTGGTATACACCCAGCAATGCAAAAAGATACAGCAGGGAAGAATTTGACAGCATGGGAACGATAAACAATTTAACAGCGGTTTACAAACATTCGGAAGAAGCCTGCCATACGGCAAGGTTCAAAAAATAATTCTATGTGTGGCATTGCCGGAATATTGAAATTAAACGGGCAGCCTGTTTTGAAACAGGAAGTAAAGGCAATGGCCAATGCATTGGTTCACCGTGGGCCGGATGATGAAGGAATTTTTATTGAAGAAAATATCGGGTTGGGGCATCGCAGGCTTGCCATACTTGATATTTCATCCAACGGAAACCAGCCGATGGTATCGCATGATGGAGATTGGGTAATAGTTTTTAATGGCTGCATTTATAATTATGCAGAACTTAAGGCTGAACTGAAATCGAAAGGCCACCTGTTTGTTTCTAGCTCTGACACAGAAGTTCTTGCCGAAGGATTATCAGAATATGGAACTTCTTTTTTTGAAAGACTGAATGGTATGTTTGCCATTGCTGCATGGAATAAATCTAAAAAGGAACTTTGGCTCAGCCGAGACAGGTATGGCGTAAAACCTTTGTATTATTTTTTTGCAAACGGCCTTTTTTTATTTGCATCCGAAATAAAAGCATTCCTGCAGCACCTTTCTTTTAAAGTGGAAGTAAACACAGATGCACTGAATGAGTACTTTACTTTTCAAAACCTCTTTCAGCATCACACCTTATTTAAAGGAGTTCATTCTTTGCCGCCGGCAAATACAATTAAGGTTACTAAAGAAACCACTTCCATAAAAACTAATACCTGGTGGGATTATGATTTTACCAAGCCAGATAGCTCCATGAGCTTTGAAGATGCAAAATCTGAGACAGAACGGTTGCTGGAAAAAGCTGTTGCAAAACAATTGATAAGCGATGTACCAGTAGGAAGTTATTTATCCGGCGGACTTGATTCTGGTTCTATCACCACACTGGCAAGCCGTTACATAAAACGAATGCCCACCTTTACCGCAGGCTTTGAAATGAGTGGTGTAGAAGGAGTGGAGCTTGGTTATGATGAACGTATTGAAGCCGAACTGATGGCTAATTTTAATAACACCCAGCATTACGAACAGGTTATTAATGCAGGCGATTTAAGATGGAGCCTGCCAAGGGTTGTCTGGCACCTGGAAGATCTGAAAGTGGGAATGAGTTATCCCAATTATTATATCAGCAGGCTGGCATCTAAATTTGTGAAAGTTTGTCTGCAGGGAACGGGTGGCGATGAATTATACGGTGGTTATCCCTGGCGCTATTACCGCATTTTCAAATCGCTTGACAGTAAATCGTTTTACAATAATTATTATGAATTTTGGCAACGATTGGTTCCTGATGAACAAAAAGTGCAATTGTTTCAGCCGGAAATATTTTCAAAAATTGATTTGCAAAACCCCCGTAAAGTATTTGAAAGTGTTTTTAGTTTTAATTCTACATTGCAATACGATACACCGGAGCACCACATTCAAAACAGTTTGTATTTTGAGATAAAAACATTTTTACCGGGATTGTTTTTAGTGGGGGATAAATTATCAATGGCAAACGGGTTGGAGGAACGCTTTCCTTTTATGGACAACGATTTGGTGAACTTTGCACAAACCATTCCGGTTAAATACAAACTAGGCAACCTGGAACTGATGAAACGAATTGATGAAAATGAAACAGGTAACAAAATTAAAAAGTACCAGCAATATGATGACGGTAAGAATGTGTTGCGCCAGGCAATGAAAGATATTATTCCGGTACAAATTGCCAACCGAAAAAAACAGGGCTTCAGTGCCCCTGATGAAAGTTGGTACAGGGGAGAAAATGCGGCGTATGTAAAAGAACTCTTGCTGGGAAAAAATATTGCTTCCGCAGAATTTATTAACCCGGCTTATGTACATAAAATTATTGATGAACATATTAACCAGCGTATCAATCACCGCCTGTTAATTTGGAGCCTAATGTGTTTTGAATGGTGGTGCCGCATATTTTTAAACAACGAAAAATTGCCCGAATGAGTACCGAAGATTTTTATATAGACGATGAACGCAATAATAAGAACAGGGAATATGTGAAAAAGCAGGAAGCTGCCCGTGGTTTAACCGATGAAGAAAGAGCAAAATTCTGGGGCCTGCCAAAAGGCTGCCGCATGAGGGAGAATGCAAAAATTATTGCGCCAGAAAATTTGATATGCGGTGAATATGTATGGATTGGTGAAGGCGCAGTACTGGATGCTTCCGGTGGATTGGAAATTGGCAGCCATACAAGCATAGGTTTAAATGTGATGATATGGAGCCATACAAGTTTTTTAACCAACCTTACGATGAACAATGAGCCGGGCAGCGATTTGATTGCAAGGGCAAAAACTACGATCGGCAGTGGATGTTTTATTGCAGGGCCCTCGGTAATTTATCATGGTATTACAATGGGCGATAAAACAGTAGTGCTCCCGATGAGTGTAATTAATAAAAACCTTCCGGGCAATTGTATTGCAGGTGGCTCGCCTGCAAGGGTTATTAAAACAATTGATGATAAATTTATTGAAGAACAGATTCAGAAATTTAAAGAAGAAGGACAGATAAAATAACCAGTTAATTATTTTCTAAGTAATGAGTCAACCATCTGCTGTTTACATAACTATTGACATTGACTGGGCTCCGGAAGAAGTGATTGAAGATACTTTGTTGTTGCTGGAGGAATATGATGTGGCTGCAACTTTATTTTGTACTCATGCAAGCGGTGTAATTGATGGCTGCAATACAAATCTTTTTGAAAAGGCAATTCATCCCAATTTTAATTTTTTATTAAACGGAGAAAAAGTTAATGGCAATAATGCAGAAGAAGTACTTGATAGTATGTTAATGCTTTACCCGGACGCAAAAGGAGTACGAAGCCATAGCATGACGCAAAGCTCTGTATTGCTGGATATGTTTGCAGAAAAAGGGTTGATGTATGATGCCAATCATTTTTTGCCATATCAGCCCGTTAAGCCATTTACATTATGGAATGGCCTTACGAGGATTCCATATAACTGGGAGGACGATGTACATTTTGCTTATGGTAAAAAATTTGAAGAACCCGGTTTTGATTTTGCAACAGATAATTTACTGATTGTGGATTTTCACCCTATACATCTTTTTTTGAATACCGAAAATGCAAAGAGATACCAGGCAGCTAAAAAATATTACCAGCAACCAGATAAACTTATTAAATACACAAACAACAGCGGAGCAATTGCAGGCGCAAGAGATGTTTTTATACAATTGCTAAAGCAAAACAAGGGTTGCAAAAACAAGCTCATTCATCTTGCAGAAACTACAAGTACATTTGCACTATAATTTTTAGATGGAAATTAACGAACAGATATTAAAAGAAGCTACAGGTGTAATTGCTGCCATGCCTTTTACTGCCACACAGCCTGCGTTGATAAATACCCAACTCTCCGGTTCCATAACATTTGTTGATGACAAAAAATTTGTTGCAGCAGCAAATTTAAATTCAAATATTGGCGTAGTTATCACAGAAGAAAAATTCAGCAATCAGTTTGATAATGGCAAAATTGTTATTACAACATCAGATGCAAGGCATTGTTTTTATTCTCTTATAAACTTTATTGCCCGGCAGCAATATGAAAAAAAATCAAATAATATCCATACTTCGGTGAAAATACATACAAAAGCTTTTGTAGCAGACCATAATGTAACTATTGGTGTGGGCACAGTTATAGAGCCGAATGTAACCATACTGCCCGATGTAATAATTGGAAGCAATTGCATAATTAGGGCCGGAGCTGTACTGGGATCCGAAGGGTTTGAACATAAGCGAACAAAAAAAGGAATTCTTTCTGTGCTACATAATGGCAATGTTTTTATAGGAAATGATGTGGAAATTGGGGCCAATAATACGGTTGACAAAGGGTTTTCATTCAGGCATACAATCATTGGCGATTTTACAAAGACAGACAATCTTGTTCATATTGCACATGGAGTTCACATTGGAAATGGATGTTTTATTGCAGCAAGCGCCATGCTTGCAGGCAGTGTAACTTTAAAAGATGATGTTTGGATTGGCCCGGGTGCAAGCATTGCTTCGCAAGTAATAATTGGCACAAAGGCGCAGGTAACTATTGGTGCAGTGGTGGTGAAAGATGTGGAAGACGGACAAACTGTATCGGGCAATTTTGCTATACCACACAGGAAGTTTTTAAAACACCTTGCAAGGATGCAGGACGAAAAGTAAATTAATTTTTTAAAAGAGTTTTACAGTCTCAGCAAAATAAATGGAACAAGCAGCAGCAATTATAGGAATCAGCGGTATTATTATTTTGCTGATAAATATTGCCAATCAAAAAAAATCTCATTTTGGGTCAGATCATTTTTTTCACCTCAATCTTATTAGGCTGATAAAAAATAACGGGCACAGGTTTGTTACCCGTTACAAAAATTTTATTGGCAATGAGTGTGTGGCCTATCCACAGTTGTTTCACTGGCTGTTTAGTTTTTTTTCGATGAAGAATCCTATAAGGCTGAATTTTTTATTTAAGTCAGCAATCGTTTTTCTGGATGTTAGTTTTTTTCTCATTTTTTTTTATAGTGGCTTTTTACAGTTTACTTCTGAGCTTTCATTGTTTTCAGTTTTTTTGTTTGCAGCCCTGCTGTTTATTTTTACGCCGTTTAATTTTGTAAGATGGAATGCAACCAACGCAGGATTCAGCCCCCGGAGTTGGGGACTGCTGCTTGGCAGGATATTTATCTATCTTTTTTTGTTTTACCTGTATCATGTTTCTTTTGTTTACCTGGGCTTACTGATGCTGGTAAGCTACTTTATTTTTATCAGCAGCCAGTTTGCTGCCCAGTACATGATTTTCTTTTGTCTTATTTATGCTTTGTTTGCTTTGAATATTTTTGTAGCTGCCATTCCGTTTGCAGGCTTTGCACTGTTTTATATTTTTCATCCGGCAATTGCGGTTAATTATATTAAGGGCCAGTATCAGCATAAAAAAATGTATGCCCTTCACCTTGCAAGCCAGGGTCTGCTGAAATACAGGCCGGGTATATGGCGTGATTTTGTTTATGACTTTTGGGTAAAACTGAAAGCAGAAAAACTGAAAGCCTTGCCTTATATACAGTCCAATGCTGTGGTTTCTTTATTTTGGGGATTTACCATCCTGCCAGTTGTAGTATATTATTTAGTAAATGAAACGATACTTCATCATAACTGGAATTTTGTAAAGGTTATCAGTGCTTCTCCTTTGTTTCAGGTGGTATTAATTACGCTGCTTATTTTTTTTATTACTTCTTTCAGAAAAACAAGGTTTTTGGGTGAGCCGGAACGGTACCTTGAATTTGCAAACCCTGCAATGGTGTTCCTGTTAATTCAAACTTGTGGCAGCAATATTGTTTATGGTATTATTGTATATTATGTAACCGCTTCTGTTTTGCTTATAGTTATAAGCAAGGCATTCGACAAAAATTCTGATGCTATAAAAAGCAATATGTTGCTGGCGCTGGATGAAAAGCAGGCGGCCGGCAAATCCCTTAAGGATGTGATTGGTGAACTGAAAGAAATGCATGGGACAGTAAGATTATTTTCTAATAACGAAGAAGTTACCAGGCGCTTATTGAGCGAAGATTTTGTTTTTCTTATACCTGATATAACTTCTGAAAAGACAGGACCATTTTATTACAAGGATATTTATAATGAGTTTCATCCAAAAGTGAATGAAGCTTTACTGCTGCCGGTGATTGAGGAATTTGACATCAATGTATTTATTGCCGACACAAGGTATTTATCAAAACCATATACCGAACTGTTTCAGTCTTTCAATATCGAAACCTGCTTCATATTAAATTACTTTGTTCTGATTTACCTGCACAAAAAAAAATCAGCCTGATCTTTTAAATACAAATTCATTGCAGCCCATGCGGCTGGTTGGTTTCAGTTTAAATAAACTAAAACTCTTTGCTGTGTAAAAGTCAATAATTTGTTTTGTTGTTGCTACTTCATACGGATAACCTCCCAGCCAGTCAATCCAGTCGGTTGTCATTGCCATGCCCCGTTTTTTCTTATAATCTTCGTACCGTTTTGCAGGATTTTTCAACCGTACTGCATCCAGTAATAAGTATCCTAAAAAAAAGTATGGGATAAAGATTGCTTTAATAATCCACCTTCCGGCAATGCCGGCATTGTATATTTTTTTTATGCGTAACCAAAATTCAGATGTAAGGCCCTGGTCGTTATAAATGGCAATGCAGAGTGTTCCGTTTTCTTTTACCAGCGGTATTGCATTTTGCAAAGCCTGCCACATTTGCCCTGTATGATGCAAAACGCCCCAGGAATACACCACGTCAAAACTGCCCAGTGTATTTAAAAAAGAAGTATCAAGTACCGAACCTTCCCTTATTTGCCATTTTTGTGCGCTACTGAAATATTTTTCTTTAAGTGCTTTTGTGCATGCAACAGATTCGGCATCGTAATCAAAAGAAAAAACACTAAAACCAAGCTTAGTAGCAGCAAGACTGAATAAGCCACTGCCGCTTCCAACATCAATAAAAGTTTTTTGAGAAGCATCTGTGCAGTCAAATGTGGTGGTTAATGAATTGCAGGCTTCTTCAATTCTTTCATTGTCTATGGAACTGAGAAAAGCTTTCCAGTTTTTGCCAAAATCAAATACTTGTTCCTTACTCAATTGGTTGTTATTTTAAACGTTGTCTTTTGACGTCAATGCAGTTGCCACATTTCAACAATTAAAATTAATGAGAACACTGGCATAAAGAACTGTTTACGGCCGGTTTCTTTTTTATTAATTAATTTTAACGCTTCTGGTAAATATTTTTACTTTCAATTGTGCAGATGTAACTATGAAAAAAAAGATTGCAATAATAATAAATTCACTTGCAACAGGGGGTGCTGAAAAAACAGTTTCGCTGCTCATCAATGAACTGTGCGGTGAATTTGAAATTCATTTGCTGATGTTTAATACCACTAATATTGAACTGAGCCTTTCGCCTTCGGTACATCTTTTCCAAATTGGTAAGCCATCATCGGCAGATGCAGGCCCCATTGAAGCTTTTCGGCTGCCATGGAAGGCTTTGCAGGTGAAAAAATACCTGTTAAAATATAATATACCACTCGTCTTTTCTTTTTTAAACAGGCCCAATTTTATTGCCGGTTATTTAAAACTGTTTGGCTATAAGGGAAAAACCATCATTAATGAAAGGAGCAATACTTCCTATTACTTTAGCAAAAAAACATTGGGAGGCAGGTTTGGCAGGTTTTTAGTGAAAAGGCTTTACAGCCAGGCCGATTTAATTATCACCAATGCTGATTTTGGCAAAAACGACCTGCAGCAAACGTTTGGGATTAAGAACACAATCATTACTATTAACAATGGGATAAATTATACAGATGTTCAGCGAAGGCTTGATAATGCAATATTGCCTTTTGGAAAAAAGGACGGAGAATTTATTTTTTGTCACATTGGGCGCAATCATCCCACAAAAAACCAGGAACTGCTGCTAAGAGCTTTTGCAGGAATTGAAAATAATAACTGCAGACTTGTAATGGTTGGCAAAGATGTGCAACTGCAATTAAACGGCCTTGCACAAAAGCTGGCAATTAGCGACAGGGTTATTTTAAAAAACCGACAGGCAGATGTGTTGCCGTATTATGCTGTTGCAGATGCATTTGTGCTTAGTTCGGATGTGGAGGGTTTTCCGAATGTAATTTTAGAAGCGCTGGCCTGCCATTTGCCCGTAATTGCCACAGACTGCAAATGGGGCCCAAGGGAAATACTGGCACCCGGCACAGACTACCCTGCTTCATTGCAACAAAACGAGCAAGCACAAAATGGTATATTGGTGCCGGTAAATAATGAAGCCTTGCTTGCCGGTGCCATGCAGGAATTAATGAACAACAAGGAACTTTATAATCATTATAAAGAAGTTACAAAAACCGCCATTCAAAAATTTGATGAAGCTGAAGCTGTAAAGCAGTTTAAGGATGTTATTACAGGTGCTTTGGCTGTTCGGCAATAATTTGTCTTTTTAAAACGGGTAATTTTTTTGTAGCTCTTTAATCTGTATTAACCGATACAATTTTTTCTTCTGCGTTGCTAAAAGTGTTGTTTAAAAATTTAATTTCATTAAGCATATAGCCTGGCAGTGCGATGAAAGCGCCCAAAAATTTGCCCCGTGATTTACCGGTAAGTGTTTTTTTGTAAGCCATTTTTTTAGTCCTGGAAAAATTATTTTTTTCAATTGCTATTTTTTTAAACCCTGGGGCGTTTCTTTTATTTGAACTGTAGGTGTCAGTAGCTACAATATAGCCGGCAACAACCTTAAGATTGTTATTGGGTTTAAAATCAATAAACCTGTTATTGGTTATTGCCAGGTTATTCATGCCCCATTTGCTTCCCATCAAAAATATTCCTGCATAGTTCATTCCGCTGATGATGTTATCTTTTACAAAACTGTTTTGCAAAGAATGTAATATCATACCGGCAGTTTTATCATTTGCAGCATCGGGCAACGAAGCATAAATATTGTTATTGGTAATATTTACATTGTTTAGTGATGCAGCATTTGCAAGTTTTAAACTATATCCTTCAGCATTACCATTGGGTATATAAATGCCGCAAACGAAGCCGGGTTTAAGCAGGCGTGAATGTGTAAGTTGTATGCTGTTTTTCCTGATGATGATATCATCCATTGATTGCTCCAGCCAGAATGAAATTCCTGTTAAGCATTCCTTCATCTGATTATTTTCAATAGTTACATGCTGCAAAGGATGCCTGGTGCTTGAAATATAAACAGCCGGATAACAACCGGTGATAATGTTTGATGAAGCTTCGGAAAATGAACCATGCAGTTCGATTCCACCTGTATAATTGCTTAAAGCAATTTCGGGGCTTTGCTGAACGATCAGGTTATTTTTAATTACCGAGCTGTCCCAGGTACAATAGATAAATGAAAAATCAACCTGGTTTTTATTGGCCGTTTTAATGCCTACATAATTACCCCCGTTATAAAATTTGCAGTTTTCTATTATTGCATTATGCCCTGCTTCCCTTATTACAATCATATTAGTGCCAGCACAATTCTTAATGGTAATGTTTTTTATACTTACCCTGTTTCCTCCCATAATAAAAATTGCTGAATGGTTTTTGATTACATGCGCCGGAACAAGATTATAACGGCCATTCATATCAATAAGCAGTTCTTTAAAATAAACATTGCTAACCATAATACCATAAAACAAATGTGCATTGGCTGCGGTGTCTTTTTTATCAAACAGGTGACGGGCAATCCGGATAATTGTTTTTTTGCCCTCTCCTTTAAAGATGATGTTGCTGCGAAGCAGCAAACAATAATTTTCAAGATAATTTTTTGTGGATATGAAAGAGGCAATTCTGTAAGTGCCGGCAGGAAAATAAACGGTGGAAACAATGCCAGGTGTGGCTGCGTTAATTGCCGATTGTATTGCTTTGGTATCATCGGTTAGTCCATTTCCTGCTGCACCAAAATCTTTTACATTGATATTATTTGCTGCAGTAAAAAAATATGCAGGTATTAAAAATAAGCTAATACAAAAAAACTTTTTTAGCTTTTTCATTTTTCAACTGATGTTTAAAGGACGAACCAGGGTAACCGGCCTCATTAAAAAACATATTAAATTATGTAAGGCATCTGCCGGCAAAGCTAACCACATAGCCTTCATTTATTGTGAAAACTGCGGTAAATTTTTGCCATTACACATCTTTAAACAAACGTGGTGTTACCCTGTTATTAGTAAAATCCTGTATCTTAGCGCTGCAAAAATGTATATCATTTTTTAACTCAGAAAGTACTTTAATTACAATAACGTGTCAATGAAAAAAATACGAAGGATCCTGATTGTTTTATTTGTTATTATTTCATATTCTCTTACATCTCATGCTCAGACATTGTTGCAATCCTCCGATTTAACTGTTGTTAAAATTGATAATTACAGTGATGACGATGTGAGGGCTTTGCAGGCAAAAATGGCTGAAATGGGTATGACGGAATCTCAGTTATATAAACTTGCCGAGGAGAGAGGCCTGCCCGCAGCAGAAATTGCTAAACTGCGGAAAAGGATGGAGGCTCTTTCAACACTTAAAAAACCGGCATCAAATAATATCCAGGACGACAATTCAAAAAAAAACAACGCCCTTTTAGAACTAAATAATGCCGCTCTGCCCATGCAGGGTTTCGATAATGATGTAAGTATTTTTGGTTCGGAGCTTTTTACAAAGAACAGTTTGGTTTTTGAACCCAACCTGCGTATTTCCACCCCCTCAGGATATATACTTGGCCCCGACGATGAAGTAATATTGAATGTTTATGGCACCAGCGAAAAAACATATAACCTGGAAGTAAATGCCGAAGGATATATTTACATAACAAATGTTGGCCCCATCTATGTTACCGGCTTAAGTATTGAGCAGGCTACTGAAAAAATAAAATCTAAACTTGCATCCACTATTTACCGTGCAATCAGGTCGGGGCAAACCAAAATACAGGTGTCGCTTGGTAAAATACGCAGCATCAGGGTAACTGTAATCGGCGAAGCAAGAAAACCAGGAACATTCACGGTTTCATCTTTAACCACACTGTATAATGTACTTTATCTATGCGGTGGCCCAACACCCATGGGCAGTTACAGGGCTATTGAAATTATAAGGGGAAATGAAGTGAAAAGAATTGCAGACCTCTATGCATTTTTACTGAAGGGAAATCAAAAAGACAATGTATTACTGCAAGAAGGGGATGTAGTAAGGATTCCTTATTATAAAAACCGGGTAACAATTAATGGCGAGGTTAAAAGAAATGGAAAGTTTGAATTGCTGGATGGGGAAACATTTAAAAACCTGCTTGAATATTGTGGTGGTTTTAATGACAATGCCTATAAGGCTTCAGTAAGTGTTAACAGGATTACTGACAAAGAAAGAATTATAATTGATCTTAGTTCAGCACAATACAGCAGTTTTAAAGTTAATGGCAGCGATGAATACCAGGTAGGAAGGCTGTTAGATAATTATGAAAACCGGGTTATGATTGCCGGCGCTGTTTTAAGACCAGGGCCTTATGAATTAAATAGCGGTATGACTGTGAAAGCACTGGTTGAAAAAGCAGGGGGGGTAAAGCCCGAAGCTTTTACAGGCAGGGTTTCAATTTTCAGGTACCTGCAAAATAAATTGCCAACTGTTTTATCTATAAACCTGGATTCGGTTTTAAGATATAATACCGGCGATGTATTATTAAACAAAGACGACTCCATAAATATCCATACTGTTTTTGAATATACCGGGCAGGCTTTTGTAACAATTGAAGGAAGTGTGAGAACTCCCGGAAGAGTGCTATGGAGGCAAAATTTGTCACTACGGGATGTATTGTTATCAAACGGCAGCGTTAACGAATCGGGAGATACGGCCAGGATAGAAATTTCGAGAAGAATAAAAGATGCAGATGTAACAAAACAAGGTTATCTGCAAACAAATGTTTTTACTGTAGATCTTTCAAACAAAAATGATGAATTGGGCGATGTGTTACTGCAGCCTTTTGATATGATAATTGTGAAAGGAATTGCTGGCTACACAGTTCAACGTGTGGTGCTGGTGCAGGGCGAAGTTTTAAACCCCGGAAAATATAGTTTGCAAAAAAGCGGCGACCGGGTAAGTGATGTTTTTAAAAGAGTAGGAGGGTTTAAATCAACTGCCGATTCGCTTTCTCTTACTGTAAGAAGAAGTGTACAATCGGGAATAACAATTGATGAAAGGGAAAAAATATTTAAAAGAGTGCTTAATATAAGCCAGGACAGTATTGCTGCCAATGAAAAACTAAGAAGCGATATTTATAAAAACTATGACCTCATAAGCATAAACCTTGGCAAAGCATTATCCAATCCGGAAAGCACAGAAAATCTTATTCTTGAAGAAGGCGACATTTTAACTGTTGACCGCAACAGTACCCTGGTTAAAATTTCAGGGGAAGTTTATTACCCTACAATGATTCCGTATAATAGCAATACAAACCTTAAATATTATATCAAAAGAGCAGGCAACTATACTTCATCAGCAAGAAAAAGCGGCGCACTTGTAGTTTACCCTGATGGAAGGGCAAAAGGAGTAAAGCAGTTTTTATTTTTTAAATCCTACCCGATGGTAACACCAAGGTCCGAAATTTTTGTGCCACAAAAACTTGCCAGCAACAGAACAAAACTTGGTGCAAGCGAATGGGCGGTTATAGTTTCCACATTGGGTGTTGTGGCTTCTTTAATAAAAGTTATTTTTCCATAAACAGTCAGTTAATAAATGCAAACAGATTCTTCCACAGTGAACAATGTTTCGGGGCAGGATGCAAATACGCCCAGGCCAGAAGCTATATTTAATTTTACCGGCATCATTAAAATGGTACTGAAAAAGTGGTGGTTGTTTGCCATTGTGGGTTTACTTGCCGGGCTTGCCGGTGTGTGGTATGCCAGTACACAAAAAATCCATTATCAAAGCAGGATAACTTTTGCCCTGGATAATGGAGGAGGAGAAGGCGGGCTGGCAGGTGCACTAAATCTTGCTGCACAGTTTGGAATAGGTGTGGGCGACAGCAAAAATATTTTTGAGGGCGATAATATTTTAGAAATTATGAAAAGTCGCAGGATGGTAGAAAGAGTTTTACTTTCTGTGGATACATTTGATAATCAGCCTTATACTTTTGCAGAATATTTCTTGCACAAAATAGATATAAAGAATTCCCAAAAATCCGAAGCAAAGGAAGTCCATTTTCCTGTTGGACAGCCAAGAACTACATTTTCATATTTACAGGACAGTGTTTTATATAATACTTATCTAAGCATGATTAGTAACTGTATAGTGGCCCAGCGGCCCGACCGGAAGCTAAGCCTTTATGAAGTAAACATCATTACTGAGGAGGAAGTTTTTACAAAAAAATTTACAGACAGACTGATATTTGAAACCAGTAATTTTTATGTTGAAATCAGCAGTAAAAAAGCAAAACAAACACTGGATGTGCTGGAAGAACGTGTTGCTGCCATGAAGGGCGGGCTTAGTTCAAGCATCAGCAGCAGGGCATCCACACAGGATGCAAACCTCAATCCTGCATTTTCATCTTCTCAAATACCAATACTTAAGCAACAGGTAAATATGCAGGTATATGGCGGTGCTTATGCCGAGATGTTCAAAAACCTTGAAATGGCACGGTTTCAATACCTGAAGCAAATACCGTTAATGCAAATAATTGATCCGGCAGACTACCCCATGAAAAAAGTTAAAGTGGGTAAATTAAAAACCGGCATCCAGTTCTCCATTCTTTCTGTATTAATAACTTTATTGGTTTTATGGTTAATCAGGTTGTTTAAGAAATAATTTTTTTAATGAACGCTGTTCATTTATTCCAACTATCCAAATTTTACGAATGGATTTATTTTATAGGTTTAAAAAAGATTATTTTAATTACCTGCTGAGTGTTATACTGCCTGCTATAATTATGGCGCTTTCCATTCCGGTGCTCAAGCACTTGCTTGGGGCCGGTGGCTACGGAAATTTTTCAATATGGTTTAATGCTGTTTTGCTCTGCACTGCAAGCCTTACCGGATGGATAACCCAAAGCATTTTACGTTTTTCATCTGTTCATATTAATAAACCATTATTTGCCCGCCAGGCAATTGCTGTTTCATTAACCACCCAGGCAATTATTTTTTTACCGGTCTTTCTAATAATTTGGTACCTGGGCAATGATATGCTGCTGGGTATATTATTTGCCACGGCATTATTTGCCACTTCCTTATTGTTTTCAATATCGGCCATCAGCCAGGCCGGGTTTTTATCAAAAAAAAATATTTATTCCGAAACCATCCGTGTGTTCAGTTATATTGCCTGTGCCCTATTCTTTTTACTGTTGACAGATGTCTATTATTTGTATGCTTTATTTATTGCGGTTACCATTTCTTATTTAATGGCAGCCCTTTACCTGCATAAACAGGTTCGTACCTCCTTATCAACAGAACAACAAAACGGCACAAAGCCAGAAAAAGCAGCAAGGCTGGCAAAGCAGTTTTTTAAATATGGTGCGCCGCTTTCGGTATGGTTTGTATTTTCTTACCTGGCTTCCTATATTGATAAATTATTTATGAATAAAAACCTTGGCGCAGAAATTCAGGGAAACTACCAGGCAATTTTTGATTTGCTGGCCAGGTCGCTTGTTGTGCTGGTAGCCCCGGTAACAACTTCCTTGTTTCCCTTATTAACACAGTCTTATAAAAAAGGAGAAATTGCAACGATAAAAAAAATACTGAAAAAGATTATTTTAATTGAAGCGGCCTCATTTGTAATAGTAAGTATTTTGTATTGGTGGTTTGGTGCCGGCATTTTACTGAACGTGTTAAAAACTCCACATACTTATTCGTATAAATTAGCAGGGTTTATGGTAATTGCCGGTACTTTTGTATGGTTGATAGCATCAGTGGCGCACAAAGGTTTTGAATTAAGAATGCAAAGTATTTTTTTACTGGGGATGATAGGAATTGCTTTTTTTACCCAGGTTATTTTGTATCTTATTTTTTACAAAATCGGTAATATGTTATTGTATCCTCTTGGTTACCTTTTATCGGGGGTGGTTTATTTATTGCTGGTTTCTTTTTCCGAAATTTACAGGTCTTCAAAATCTTTGCAAACCGGGTAAGTATTGCATCTAAAAAATGAGAGGAATTATTTTTAAATTAGAATAAAAAAAATCAGCTACTGCCTTAATGTATGAACCCAGCAACATATTAATTAGTATCACTTTTATTTTATTGCATTTTTTTCTTTTTTTGTTTAATTTTCATGTTTTTGGAAAAAAATATTTTCAGCCTGCTGTTTTATTTTCGTTACTCTGGCTTGTTATTGTTTCTATTCATTTTGCTTGCAGCCTCACCATTCTTGATAAATTAGATCCATTAAGTGTTTCAACTTATCTGCTTTTTTTTATCGGTGCTGTGTGCTTTAGTTTAGGTTCTTTTTTAGTTCATGCAAGCTGGCAAAAAAGAAACATGGCAGCTATTGTGCCACCACCTGTGGCAGAATACCAGATTAGTTTATTATTAAGATTAACTGTTTTGGCAATTGCATTGTTGGGCCTTCCCTTTTACATACGGGCCACATACCAGGTATTTATTGCTTCGCAGATTGAAAATTTTTTTGAAGGCGTAAGAACAGCAATAACTTATTACGACGAAGATGTGGGGCCAACAAAATACCTGTCTTCTTTTTCTTACCTGGTATTTGCCATCATGTTGTATGCTTTTTTACAAAAGAGAAACTGGACTAACCGGATAATGCTCATACTTAGCCTGCTTGCAAGCCTTACCTATGCTGTGCTATCAACCGGCAGAACCTTTTTCCTGATAATATTGGTGCTTTATGTTGGGGTAAGTTATTTTTTCAGCAACAGGTTTGTCATAAAAAAATATATATGGCTGGCTGCTGCCTTCCTTGCTTTTTTTATGCTCATTGGTGTATTTTGGGGAAAGGGCGGCGATAAAGAAAGCTCAGCAAAAGATAACCTGAGGGCTTCTACAGAAGTTACTGCTACCTATTTAGTGCTGTCATTAAATGCGATGGATTATGAAAACACCCATTTCATGAAAATTAATTACCGTGGTGATAATACGTTGCGGTTTTTTATAAAAACAGGCAAACAATTAAATCTGATAAGTGAGAAAAAAGTGGCAAGGCTTGTAAAAGAGTTTTTATTTTTACCCTATGGCACCAATGTTTACACAGTTTACAGCGATTACATCCACGACTTTGGTAAATTATTTGCCTGGTGTATGATTTTCCTTTTTGGCATACTGCATACATGGATACACAACCAGGCGGCCCGTACAAAAAGCTTCAGGTATGTTTTATATTTTTCCTTTTTATTGTTCCCTTTGCTGATGAGTTTTTTCCAGGATCAGTATATGTCGCTTTTTTCAACCTGGCTGCAGATTGTATTTTATGTTGAAGTATTTTTAGTAGTGAATAAAATTTTTATTGATAGAAAATGGTAGATATTGTAATTGTAAACTGGAACAGCGGAGACTTTTTAAAAAAGTGTTTGCATACAGTTTTTACGGCTAAAAACGAAAGGATTATCAGCAGGGTTTTTATCATTGATAATAATTCTGCAGATACATCTCTTGAGCAAATCGAACCTAATAATAAAACTGTATTAATCAGGAACGCCGAAAACCTTGGTTTCTCCAAAGCCTGTAACCAGGGTTTCAGGCTTTGCACTGCACCCTATGTTTTATTGCTTAATCCCGATGCACAATTGCTGGATGAAACGCTAAGCAGCTGCTTTGCATTTATGAATGATAACAATAAAGCAGATATACTTGGTTGTAAATTGCTGGATGATATAGGAAATATTTCAAAAAGCTGTGCCCGCTTTCCAACAGCTATAAGAATGTGTTTTGAAGCAACCGGATTGTCGAAGATTGCCCCAGGTATTTTTACTCCGGCAAGTTTAATGACAGACTGGGATCATACAGAAAGCAGGTTTGTAGACCAGGTAATGGGTGCATTTATATTTATGAGAATTTCGGTGTTTGAAAAAGCCGGTTATTTTGATGAGCGCTTTTTTGTTTATTACGAAGAACTTGATTTTTCTGAAAGACTTTCTAAGATGGGAGGAAGATCTTACTTTAATGCTTCCATTTCGGCCATTCACAGCGGCGGTGGAACTACAAGGGCTGTAAAAGGATACCGGTTATTTTTAAATTTGAGGAGCAGGCTTCAATATGCAAAAAAACATTTTAAATACCCATCGTATTTGATGGTCAAGTTCTGTACAATGATAATAGAACCATTCTCCAGAACCTTTTTCTTATTAATAACCGGAAAATTCAGAGAAATTAAGGATGTTATAAAAGGCTATAAATTATTGGTTACACAACCAGCCGGTTCATTAAAAAAAGATTGATTTAAGTTCTGTATTAAAGAGTATAATATTTTTTAAAATCATTAATTAAAATAGAAAGCAGTGGTGCAAATTAAAGTTGCGGTTTTGTAATTACTCTTTTATATTTGGCAAAAAACAATGGCACAGCACAGGGAAATTGAAAATAAAACATATAATGAACGCCTGTTCAGTCCCGGAATCCGGGGCTTTTTTCATAATGCACGCTTTAAGTGGTTACAACATTCGTTTAAAAAATTTGGCATAACCGGTGGCAGCCTTATTGAAATAGGCTGCAATGATGGCCGCAGCATTAAATACATCCCTTTTATTCCGGAAAAATATACAGGGTATGATGCAGACTGGGAGGGAGGATTTGACGAAGCAGTAGAAAATTACAAAAGCAATCCAGGGTTTAGTTTTATTAAAAGTGATAATCCATCATCTTTTAATGCAGGAGGCGAATTATATGATTATAGTTTGGCAATGGAAACACTTGAACATCTTCCCATAGCCTACCTTGATGAGTATCTAAAAAAAATGGCAGCAGCAACAAAGCAATATGGTTTTTATTCTGTTCCTAACGAAAGAGGTTTTGTTTTTCTGGCTAAGCATATTGTAAAAAAACTTTTCAGAACCAGCACAGAAAAATATGCTGCTAAAGAAATATGGCATGCAACAATGGGTAATATGCAAAAGGTAGAGCGTCGTGACACTTCTCACAAAGGTTTTGATTATAAAGCACTGATTAAACAACTGGCTTTATATTTTGATATTGTTGAAGTAAAAGGAATGCCTTTCAGTTTATTACCTGCCTCATTAAACTTTACTATTGGAATAATTGTAAAGAAAAAATAAATTGCCGGAACTGGTAAATAAATTTATCCGGCTTAACCTCGTTTTATCTTGCTGTTAAATGAATTTAAGAAATTATAAAATTGGCTATGTGCCTTATACAGAAGCCGGCAAAGGGCCGGGCGACAGGCGCAGGTTTATTTTTTATGCCAGGGAAAATGAGCTGAATTATGAAGAAGCCATCTTTGATAAAGAGTATGATATAGTGTACTTAACTACAAAATGCAGCATCTCCCAATGGATTAATTACAAAAAAAAATACCCTGCTGCAAAAATAGTTTATGAAATAATTGATACCTATTACTTAGAAGGTATTAATTTTTTTACCCTGTTCAGAGGGCTGGTTTATTTTTTAACAGGCAGGGAAAAAAAAATTTATCCCGATTACAGGAAGGCAATAATAAAAATGCTGAAGGCAGCAGATGCTGTTGTATGCTCTACCCCGGTGCAGGAAGCATATTTACGCAGGTATAATGCTAATATTCATATCTCATTGGATTATTTTCTAAATGATATTACCTGCAAAAAAAACAATTACCAAAGCAATGGTAAATTAAAGCTGGTTTGGGAAGGGCAGTCTTATACGGTTCATCACCTTTTATCTATTAATGAAGTTTTTAAAAAGCTGGCAAACCAGGTTGAAATTCACATTATAACAGATTCTGACATAAAATACCCGTTTAAAATATTTAATAAAAAAACAGCCTCCCTGCTTTCGGCATTAGCATGCACTTATTATTTGCATGAATGGGAAAAAGATACCTTTTCAAAAATAATTGCACAAGCCGACCTTGCTATCATTCCTTTGGAAAATAATAAATATGGCAGGTTAGATTTAAATAAACCAGAAAATAAGCTGCTCTTGTTTTGGCAAATTGGTATCCCGGTTATTACTTCAGCAAGCCCTGCTTACTGCAGGGTAATGGATAAAGCCGGTCTTCCGCTTTATTGTAATAATATAAACCAGTGGGAAGAAAAAATTGAAGGGTTCATTCAACAATCAGAAGAAAGCCGGGTGCTTTTAACTCAAAAGGCATCAGACTATATCGAAAAGTATCATTCCAAAGAAATTATTCTTGAAAAATGGGATAAAATATTTTTATCACTTTTCAATACTTATGTCGTCAATGACTAAGCCGGTTGTTTTTGCCAACAGGGGCAAAAGCCTTTCAGATACTAATATCTGGCGAAAATTTTAGCCCAAACAAAAAGAGATTATTACCTTGCAGCAAGCCCAGGCTGCTTTATGCAGGTAAAGTTGTTAAAATGCTTAAATTATAAGATTTATTGCCTGAAAAAGATAATTAGTGTATGAAAATATTGGTTACAGGTGCTGCCGGATTTATTGGATTTCATTTGGTATCTCAACTGCTTGCAAAGAATCATATCGTTGTAGGTATAGATAACCTGAATGACTATTATGACCCTCAGTTGAAGATTGCCCGCCTGAAAGAGCTGGGCCTTACCATTGACATTAAAGATGAAATGGTGAAGCGTAGCGAAAAAGACAACTTTTTTTTTTACAAAACGGATATCACCAATAAAGAAATACTGGAAGAAATTTTTGTGCAGCATTCATTTGATATTGTAATTAACCTGGCTGCACAGGCTGGTGTAAGGTACAGTTTGCAAAATCCTGCAGCATACATCAACAGCAATATCAATGGGTTTTTCAACATTATGGAATGTGTAAGAAAGTTTAAACCAAAGCATTTTATTTTTGCCAGCAGCTCCAGTGTATATGGCAATAACAAAGTTCCCTTTGATGTTACTGACAAAACCGATACGCCGGTTTCTTTATATGCCGCCACTAAAAAATCAAATGAAGTGCTGGCTTACAGTTACAGCCATTTATATAAAATTAAAACAACGGGACTTCGTTTTTTTACGGTCTATGGTCCCTGGGGAAGGCCTGATATGGCTTATTTTTCTTTTACAAAATCCATCTTAAACAGCAGGGAAATTCAGCTTTTTAATAATGGCCACCTCTACAGAGATTTTACTTACATTGATGATATAGTGGCAGGTATTATAGCGGTAGCTGAGCACACAAATGGAAGCAGTAACATACAGGTGCCATATAAAATTTACAATATCGGCAACCACAAATCTGTTCAGTTGCTTGAGTTTGTAAAAGTGCTGGAAGGCCTGTTAAAAAAGAAAGCCATTACTAAAATGATGCCCATGCAACAAGGAGATGTGTATTCAACATACGCCGACATAAGCGAACTGGAAAAGGATTATGGTTTTGCCCCCTCTACAAATCTTGAAGACGGGTTGAAGGAATTTGTAAAATGGTACCGGGCTTATTATGTATGATTAACTGTATCTAATTACCCCTCAAAGCATTTTTATTTTTCATTGAATTTATTTAATCAAGCAATATATCATTATCATGATCAGGGATTTTAATCAACAACCTGTAAAAACAGTACGGGGTTCAAACAGAGATATTCATATTTTTAACCAGACTTCAGAAGAAAAAAATATTGATGAGAAAGTTGTAGAATCTTTTGGCGATGAATGGACAAAATTTTACAATTTTAATGAAAAAGAAATAAGGGTTTGGGCCGAAATGAATTTTGACATTCTTGAGGATAAAATGCTGAACAAGGATTCCTACGCAATAGATCTTGGATGCGGCACCGGAAGGTTTACCAAATATTTGCTGCCCAGGCTGGGTTTTATGGAAGCCATTGACCCCAGCAATGCAATTTACACAGCCGATAAATTACTGGGCGATGCCCCAAATGTAAGGTTAAGCCAGGCAAGTATTGATAACATCCCCTTTGCAGATGAAACTTTTGACTTTGGTATGAGCATCGGGGTTTTGCATCACATACCCGATACCCAAAAGGCAATGATTGATTGCGTAAAAAAGATTAAAATAGGCGGATATTTTTATACATATCTTTATTATAACCTTGAAAACCGTGGGTTGTTTTTTAAATTCTTATTTTCAGTAGCCGGCTTTTTTAGAAAAATCATAAGTTCGCTGCCGTTAAAAGCAAAAAAAATAATTTGCGATATTCTAGCAGTAGTTTTTTACATGCCTTTTATACTTTTAGGCCGGCTTTTAAAAAAAGCAGGGCTTGGCAAACTTGCCTCCAAACTGCCTTTGGCAGCCTACCAGGGGCAAACTTTTTTTGTAATACGCAATGATTCATTAGACCGCTTTGGTACCAAACTGGAACACCGGTTTTCGAAACAGGAAGTAGTTAATATGATGGCAAATGCGGGTTTGGTGGATATAATTGTATCTAATAATTTACCATTGTGGCATGCAATTGGCAAAAGAGCGAAATGACAGATAGAGGAAAAATTAATTTTGAAAAAAACAGTTTTTTATATAATAATACACAACTGCCTTTAATGTGGGACATTTACCGTTACCATACATTGTTGTTGTATGTACAAAATTCATAACCTGAATAAATGAAGATTTTGCTGATTGAAAACGGGGGCCGGGATTTTTATTTATCCAGATTGTCCTATGCTCACTTTTTAATTGAAAAGGGATTTAAGGTTTATGCCCTGATACCCCAGGATGAATACGTTGAAAAAATAAGGGAAAACGGCATTGAAGTCATTTCCTATCCTTTCGACAGGAAAAACAAAGGCGTTTTCCAGATTTTAAAATTGATTTTTTTATACAGGAAAACAATCCGTAAAAATGATATTGATATCATTCACTCTTTCAGGTTTCAGCCCAATCTCATCAATGTTTTTTCCAGCCTGTTTACCAAAAGGCAGGTAGTGCTTCACATTACAGGCTTGGGCATTACCTTCTCCGTTAAATCTTTTAAATACCGTATTTTAAAATGGATTAGTAAAGTATTATACTTCTTTCAGTTTATAAGGGCCAATACCATCATTGTTCAAAACCCCGATGATGCCAATGATTTTATTGGAAAAAATCTGTTTAAACATAAAACCCATTTAATAAAAGGAAGTGGAGTAAATACAACCTTGTTTTGCCCCTTACCAAACAAGCCAATAAGAAATTCGGCAGCTGTAAACAGGATTAAGTTTATCTGTGTTACCCGGCTGTTGTGGGAAAAGGGCATTAAAGAATTAACAGAAGCTTTTTTGCAATTGCCTGAAGAAATTGCTGATAAGGCAGAGCTGAGTGTTGTGGGCTGGCCCGATCCTGATAATCCCAGAAAAGTTACAGATTCTTTTATTGAATCTTTTAACGGGCATAAAACAATTCATTTTCCCGGCAAAAGCGAAAACGTAGCAGCCTTGCTTCAGCAGTCTGACGTTTTTATTTATCCCAGTTATTACCGTGAAGGAGTGCCCAGGAGTGTTTTAGAAGCAATGGCTGTGGGTTTGCCAATTATTACTACAGATATTCCTGGGTGCAACCTTACTACCATAAACGGCTTCAATGGCTTTTTAATTCAGCCTAACAGCTCTAAAGCAATTAAAGATGCAGTAATTGAAATAGTAAGCAATCCACAGCTTATTGAAAGCATGGGTACCAACAGCAGGGCCAAAGCCATTGAAGAATTTTCGGATGCTGTTATTTTTGATGAAATACTGGCGTTGTATAAAAAATAGGTCAACGCCGGGATTACCCCAATTGTTTACAGTTACCAAACAGGCAGACGCTTACCGATTTCTTTATACTTTTGCCATCTTTAATATGCAATTTTTTATGCAACACAAAATATTAATCACAGGCGGCGCAGGCTTCATTGGCTCACATCTTACAAGGCTTTTTGTTACCAAATACCCGGCTTACAAAATTGTAAACCTCGATAAACTTACTTATGCCGGCAACCTGGAAAACCTGAAAGATATTGAGGCCATGCACAATTATCAATTTGTAAAAGGAGATATTACTGACCTGGCATTTATTAAAACCCTTTTTGCAGAACATGGCTTTACTGCTGTGCTGCATTGCGCTGCCGAAAGCCACGTGGACAGAAGCATAACAGACCCGCTGGCTTTTGTAACTACGAATGTTTTGGGCACAGCTGCATTGCTACAAACAGCAAAGGAGTTTTGGAACGATGATTACAGCGATAAAGTTTTCTATCATATTTCTACAGATGAAGTGTATGGCTCATTGGGTAGCGAAGGTTTTTTTACCGAAGAAACTGCTTATGACCCCCGAAGCCCTTATTCGGCTTCCAAGGCATCGTCCGACCATTTTGTAAGGGCGTTTTATCATACTTATAAACTACCTGTAAAAATTTCGAACTGCAGCAATAATTACGGGCCGTTTCATTTTCCCGAAAAACTGATTCCGCTTTGCATTCATAATATCATCAATAATAAACCGCTGCCGGTGTATGGCGAGGGCCTGAATGTGAGGGACTGGCTTTATGTGGAAGACCATGTAAAAGCGATTGACATTATTTTTCACCAGGGAAAGGTTGGCGAAACTTACAATATTGGCGGCCACAATGAATGGACAAATATTGCGTTGGTGAAAGAACTGTGCAGGCAAATGGATGAAAAGCTGGGAAGAGAAAAAGGTACATCTGAAAAACTGATTGCTTATGTAAAAGACAGGGCAGGGCATGATTTAAGATATGCTATTGATGCAACAAAACTTAAAAACGAACTGGGCTGGGTGCCATCGCTGCAGTTTGAAGAAGGCATTTCAAAAACGATAGACTGGTATCTTTCCAATAAAAAATGGCTTGATGATGTAACAAGCGGTAACTATTACAAATATTACGAACAACAATATCATAAAAGATAAACAATGAAAGGAATCATCCTTGCAGGCGGCAGCGGCACAAGATTGTATCCCATTACCATGGGAATAAGCAAACAACTGATGCCAATTTACGACAAGCCAATGATTTATTATCCGCTGAGCACTTTGCTGCTGGCAGGCATAAAAGAAATACTGATTATTACCACACCCGAAGACCAGCAACAGTTTAAACGGTTGCTGAAAGACGGCAGCCAGTGGGGATGCAAAATTGACTATGCTGTGCAGGAAGTGCCCAATGGGCTTGCACAGGCATTTGTAATTGGCGAACAATTTATTGGCAGCGACAGCGTGGCGCTTATTTTAGGCGATAATATTTTTTATGGCAGCGGCTTTAGTAAAATACTGCAGGCATCTGCCAACCCCGACGGGGCTGTAATATTTGCCTATGCGGTTAGCGACCCGGAAAGATATGGCGTGGTAGAATTTGATGAACAACATACAGCCTTAAGTATTGAAGAAAAACCTGCAGCACCAAAGAGTAACTATGCTGTGCCGGGCCTGTATTTTTATAATAATGAAGTGGTGGCCATTGCAAAAAACCTTTTGCCGGGCGCCAGGGGCGAATATGAGATAACCGATGTAAACAGGATATATTTGCAAAACAAAAAATTAAAAGTAGCAGTATTAGACCGGGGCTTTGCCTGGCTTGACACCGGCACTTTTGAAAGCCTTAATGATGCAGGTGAATATGTGAGGGTGATAGAAAAAAGGCAGGGTTTAAAGATAGGATGTCCCGAAGAAATTGCTTACCGCATGGGTTTTATTACCAAAAGCCAGTTGGAAACATTGGCCGGGGAGCTGAGGAAAAGTGGTTACGGGGAATATTTAAAAAAGGTTATCAATCAGTAAAATTAAGGCAGGCTTACTGCAGTGTATGGGAAGTTTATATTTATTTTTAAAAAAGGTTTATTACATAGTTTTAAATGTTGTCACATTTGGCAGGGGCATCCCGGTTACCATCAATAACTTCAGGTTAAGGCTTCCGGCAAGGCATTACAGGCATTTTCCTGCCGATTATGAAAAACAAAGTTTTGATTTTTTTAAAAAACACATTAAACCAGGCTCAACCATTTTTGATATAGGGGCACATATCGGTTTATATGCTGTCTTCTTTGCAAAAATAAGCAATGGAAAAGTGTATGCTTTTGAACCAACACCTTCTTCTGCCGGAGTGTTGCGTAAAACAGTTGCTATTAATCATTGCGAAAATAATATTACAGTGGTTCCTGCTGCTGTTTCGGCTGCGGCGGGCAAAGCAGTTTTTTATACCAGTAAAACCAATGATGTATCCACCAGCAACAGTTTGGTTGCATTTGATTTGGGCGATGAGCACAAGCGGGAAGGAAGTTATGAAGTGGAGGTAGTATCAGTTGATGATTTTGCCGCAAAAAATAATTTAATCATTCAGGCGCTGAAAATTGATGCCGAAGGGGTGGAACTGGATGTGCTCAATGGCGCCAGGAATACTTTTTTAAACGACAGGCCTGTTGCAGTGCTGGGATTGCATCCGTTTGCCTACAGCAACAGGCAACAGACACTTTCAGAAATTTGGGATAAACTGGCAGCTTACAGGATGCAGGTGCAGATGGATGGCAAAGACATTTCAAAGGAAAGTTTTTGCAGCAATACTTCCTTTGTTTATGATGTGGAACTGATTCCTCAATAAATATTTTTTAAAAGACGCCTGTAAATGACGAACCGGAAAGAACTTATAAAAGCTACTTTGTTGTTTGCCGGCCTGTCGCTTCTTCAGCCACTGTCAAATTTTTTATTGCTGCCTGTTTACACTAAGTATCTTTCTGTAGAACAGTATGGGTATTTTTCAATTCTTAATAATGTATCGGTTTTTTTTTCTATCCTGAGCGGACTGAATATCGTTACCGCCATCGTCGCATTTTACAAATCGTACAAAAATAAAACTGACTTAAGAAAGTTTATAGGCGATGTAATTACTTTCAGTATCTATTTTAACCTGGCTTTGCTGCTGATATTTACTTTGTGGGGCAATGGTTTTTCCAGATTAATTTTTAAGGCAGATATCCCATTCTTCCCCAATGTTTTTTATGCAATTGCTTTTGGCCTTATTTCAAATGTATTCATCGCTCACTTTAATTGTCTTAAGTACGAACGAAGGCTCAGGGAGTTTGCACTGCTTACCATTGTGCAGTTTGTGATATTAATGGCCTTGCAATATTTATTCATAGTTACGTTTCAAAAAAACATTTCGGGTGCATTGGCTGCCAGGCTTATTGCAGTCAGTTTAATGCTGCTGATAACACTGCTGCTCAATTACAGGTATGTTTTTAAGAAAATAGATTTCGGCAGTAACATCATTCCACAACTTAAATATTCAGTAATTACCGGGCCGGCTGTTTTAATCGGGTGGCTCTCTGCTTATGTTGACCGGTTTATTATTGAACACAGAACAAACAATACCGAAATGCTGGGGCAATACAGCTTCCTGGCAACCATTTGTGCCCTGGCAGACCTTGGTATTTATGCTTTTAATTCTGCCGTGCAGCCTTATCTTTTTGACAGCTTCGCCGGCAAAGAAACCAATTCAATCAGGAACTATTATAAAATGTTTATCGGCGGCACCATCTTATGTATTTCTGGCCTCATACTCGTTGGTTCCAATTTGCAGTTTCTTATAAAGAATGAAAGTATGAGGAGCATTTTAAACATGGTTCCCTTAATGGCAGGCGGATATATTTTTATGGGGGTTGCCAGTATTTATTCTTTGCAAATTACCTATGCAAGAAAATCGGTTTACTATTTAATCACTTACGGCGGCGCATTGGTAACAAACATCATTCTTAATTTATTATTTATTGACAAACTTGGAATGCTTGGAATTATCATTGCAAGCGTTTTAACAAAATTTCTCCTGAGTGCGCTCATGGTATATTTTGCTCAAAAATCTTATAAAACAAAAGTTTTAAGGCCTGTGTTATTTTTAGTGGTTGCATTTACTTTAAACGTTTTGTTATTTTGGATTTTGTCATACAAAGGTTTTATCTCATTGAAGCTTTCGGTAATTGGCCAGTTTGTGGTAAGTGGGTTAATTATTTTATTGGCTGTTAAAAGGAAGCAGTTTAAACAATTTTTATTCAGAAACGGACAGAAAGAAATTTAATTTCGTTACAACAACGGATTATTAAAATGACAAATTACGCTGATAAGGGTGATTATAATAAAGAGAACAGTAAATACCTGGAAGCAAACCCATCATGGCATGTTGAAGACTCCCCATGGAAAGCTACCCAGGTGCTAAAAATGATTGACCGCAATAAATTAATACCAAAAACAGTGGCAGAAATTGGCTGTGGTGCCGGCGAAATACTTAACCAACTGCAGCAGCGGATGGCAGATAAGAAAATTATTTTTTCGGGATATGAGATTTCGCCGGATGCTTATAAGCTTTGCAAACAAAGAGAAAAAGAACGGCTAAATTATTTTCAGCAGGACCTGCTGCAAACAGAAAACAAATTTGATTTATTGCTGATGATGGATGTATTTGAACATGTGGATGATTATATAGGTTTTGTGAAAGAAGCAGGTAAAAAAGCCACTTACAAAATATACCATATTCCGCTGGATATGTCGGCTTATTCAATTCTGACCAACTATCCCGTAGGCACCCGTAAAAAAGTTGGCCACCTTCATTATTTTATGAAAGATACAGCCCTGGCAACTTTAACAGACGCCGGCCAGGAAATTGTTGACTGGTTTTATACACCCGGCGCTTTGGAAGTAAATAATAAAAAACTTGGTTTTTGGGGAACAGTAGTAAATATGTTTCGCCGGTTTTTTTACTGGCTAAAACCAAATTTTGCAGTAAAAGCATTTGGCGGGTTCTCTTTACTTGTATTAACAAAACAGGCATGAGAAAAAAACTGCTTCATGTTATTAATTCACTAAAGTCTGGCGGCGCCGAAACATTGCTGGTAAATTCTCTGTCGCCAGGAGGCCTGTGTGAGCACACTGAAAATTACCTGGTATATTTTGCAGGCAGTTCTTCATTAATTGATAAGCTTGATAAAAGCGTAAGCGTTTCCTGCCTTCATTATAAAGGCGGCCTTGATATTGTGAGGGCATTAAAGCAACTGCGTAAAATAATCATTGATAATAAAATTGACATTGTACACAGCCACCTGAACCCTGCCGGTGTTTACACCCATTTTATTTGCCCTAAAAATATTCCGCAGGTTCACACCATTCATACCACTTACTCGATGGACAATGAAACCAGCCGGCTGAAACTGTGGATGGAAAAATATTTTTTTTTTAAAAGAAAAGATGCCAATATTATCCTTTTGTCTGACTACACAAAAGACGATTTTTTAAAAACAATACCATTTAAAGGAAGAAATTTTGTGCTTAATAATTTTGTGGCAGATGATTATTTTGATATTGCACCAAAGCAATATGATGCAACAAAAAAAATACTGCGCCTTTTTGCCGTAGGAAATTTAAAGCCTTTAAAAAACCATGTTTTTATTTTTGAAGCGCTGAAGCATTTAAAAGATTACAATATTACCCTGGACATTTTTGGCGAAGGAGACAAAGCTGCTTTTGAAAACATCATAAATAACAGTGGCATTAAAGTAAGGCTGATGGGCTACAGGGAGAATTTGCAGGCTGTATTCAGCCATTACGATTTGTTTATTATGCCCTCAAAATTTGAGGGGTTTCCGCTTTCGGTTTTTGAGGCAATGGCTGCTTCAGTACCTGTAATGCTTTCGGACATTGCACCGCTAAGGAGCATTGTAAAAGACAATGCCCTTTATTTTGGTTTGGATGATACAGAGGGATTAAGCAGCCAATTGCTTGCTGTTTTAAATAATGAAATTGATATAAATGCCATGGCAGCCAAAGCTGCTGTTTATGCCCGTGCAACTGTAGCCAGGGGTATGTATATTAAAAGGTTGCTTGAAATTTACGGCCAGCTTTAAAATTCAGCAGGAAAAACTTTATTATTCTCTTACATTTGCCAAAATTTTAAAGCCGGCAATACATCAGTATGTTTCCTGAATTTTATAACCGTACACTTAAACAACCTTACACAGTTATTAATGGAAGACTGTGCTGTGGTAATATTGTTATTGAGGAGAAGAACGGAATAAAATATTTTGCAGACACTGGAAGCTATGCTTCTCTTTTTGGCGACCAGTGGAAGCAGTACAAAAAAACCCAGTTGGATTCTTATTCGGGCCTGCCCATTACCGAAACAAGGCTTGACCGTTGCCTGGGCGATTTAAAAGATAATTTGCAGGGAAAATTAGTGCTGGAAGCCGGCTGCGGTGCCGGAAGATTTACCGAAGTATTGCTTAAAAAGGGTGCACAGCTTGTTTCATCCGATTTAAGCTCGGCAGTGGAGGTAAATGCAGAAAATTTTCCATTATCAGAAAATCACCTGGTTATTCAGGCCGACATTAATGACATGCCTTTTGAAGATGAAAGTTTTGATGTGGTTATTTGCCTGGGCGTAATACAGCACACACCCAACCCTGAGCAAACCATTGAAAATTTATACAAATTAGTGAGGCATGGCGGCACGCTGGTGATAGACCATTATACTTACAACAAGTCGCAGTTTTTGCGTATGGCTTATTTTTACCGGCTGAAGCTGCGTAAGAAAACATCGGCAGAAACCATACCTTACACACAGCAATTAGTAAAAAAATATTTGCCGCTTCATAAGAAGTTTTCGAAAAATAAAATAATGAGTGTGTTGCTTAACAGGGTATCGCCGGTTATTTCTTATTACAATGCGTTTCCGCAACTGACCGATCAGCAGCAGGAAGAATGGGCTTTGCTGGATACGCATGATTCATTAACCGACTGGCATAAAAATTTCCGGAATAAGAAACAAATTACTGCCACACTGCAAAAGCTGGGCGGCACTGCAATATGGTGTGAGTACGGCGGCAATGGGGTGGAGGCAAGGTGCAAAAAACCGTAGCGTAAACTATGTTAACAAGCAATGGTAACACAAAAACATAATCTCAACCTTATCCAGGTACTAAGAGGAATTGCCAGTTTGCTTGTTGTATTTTTTCATGCTACTGTTAATTCACAGGAAATAACCGGCAAAGAATTTTTTGGCGGCTTTTTTTTGTTTGGCGGCGCAGGAGTTGATATTTTCTTTGTGTTAAGCGGCTTCATTATAACTTATACCAGTTTAAAAGGATTGGGGCAACCTGGTAAATTATTTCCTTTTATGCGCAGGCGTTTTGTAAGAATATTTCCTGCTTACTGGATAATTATTTCGCTGTTTCTTTTAATTCAAATTTTGCTGCCTTCTTTTTATACAACGCATTATAGTTTTATGCCGGGCAATTTTGTATCTACTTATTTTCTTTTTCCCGGCCACACAATGGTTAATGGAGTTAGCTGGACGCTGAGCTATGAAATATTTTTCTATTTATTGTTTTCATTTGCTTTTTTAATTCCAAATAAAAAATGGGCTTTCTGGCTGGCGATGCTGTATGCTGTTGCGATAATATTAATTCAATTGTCTGGAAATAGTTTTGAGAATGGAAACAACTGGATAAATCTGCTTACTTACCCGATGAATGTTGAGTTTTTTATGGGAGTTCTTGCTGCCGTAATAATTCCCAGGATTCCCCAAAAGATGTCTGTACCATTAGTTATTGCAGGAAGCATACTTTTTTTAGCAGCAGCAGTTTTTTTTAATAACGGTTTTTATTTATTACCTAACACTTTTAACCGGGTAGTAATTTTTGGAATACCTTCCTTTTTTATCATTACCGGCATAGTAAAGCTTGAATTGACCAAACAAAAAGCAGTTCATAATATTTTCCTTTTATTAGGTGAATCGTCTTATTCTCTTTACCTGGTTCATTTGCCCCTTTTATTTGCTTTTATTAAAATGACAGCGCATTTCAATATTCAAAATAATTTTGTTTTGCATCTTCTTCTTTTGTCTTCTATAGTTATCATTTGTTTTGTAAGCTTACTGTTTTACAAATGGATAGAAAACCCCCTTATAAATAAACTGAATACATTGGTTGCTTCAAAAAAATGATTGCCTGCTGCAGTTAATTTCAGGTTTGGCTATCTTTGCCCAAATTCAAAGAAGGGTTTAATTTCAGATGAAAATTTTACATGTACTTTATTCGGGTTTAGGTGGGCATGGCAATGTTTTTTTTTCGTTGGTGGATGCAGATGTAAAAAATGAATTTGAACATGAAGTGCTGTTTAACGGCATTGAAGAAGTAAGGGAAGAATATATAAACCGCTGCCATGAGAAAAATATTAACTGGTATTTTGTAAAGAAAAAACCCGGCAGGCATATCAATTATTTTTTCAAACTTTTTTCTGTCATTAAAAAATCGGCACCCGGCATTGTTTTTTTGCATGGCAGCAATGCCATATTGCCTGCAAGGCTTGCCAAAATGTTTTCGAAAAATATTAAACTGATATTGGTAAGAGAAACACAGGCCAATCATTTAAAAACAAGGGCCAACTGGATAATGCTTTCTTTTTCGATGTTATTTGCCGGCAGGGTAGTTTACCTTAGTGAAGCTTACAGGCAGCAGGTTAAATCAACATTAAAATGGCTGTACAAAGAAAAGCGAACGGCAGTTATACCCAATGGCATTAACCTTGTCCAGTTCTCCCCATCGCCAAAACCAACTAATGAAAAAATTGTTTTGGGAATGCAAAGCAGGGTTACAAAAATTAAAGACCACGAAACTTTATTGAAAGCAGTCGCTTTATTAAAAAAAGAAAATTT
>JANNAM010000078.1:0-3767 GCA_031384415.1 Bacteroidota bacterium | reverse complement strand
TGATAATGGCGAAGAAATTTTGCGTCATTGCGACCCTAAAGAACCATTCAGTGCGTTGGCATTTAAGATAATGACCGATCCTTTTGTGGGAAGGTTAGCGTTCTTCCGGGCATATAGCGGCCGTTTGGACTCTGGTTCTTATGTATTGAATACAAGAACCGGCAAGAAAGAACGTATCAGCCGTATTATGCAGATGCATGCCAACAAACAAAACCCGGTTGACTTTATTGAAGCCGGTGATATTGGTGCGGCAGTAGGTTTTAAAGACATTAAAACAGGTGATACACTTTGTAATGAAGACAACCCGATTGTGCTGGAAGCAATGACCTTTCCCGAGCCGGTTATTAGTGTGGCGATTGAGCCAAAAACACAGGCCGACGTTGATAAGATGGGTATGGCAATTGCCAAGCTGGTAGAAGAAGATCCTACTTTGAGGGTAAAGACCGACGAAGAAACCGGCCAGACAATCTTGAGTGGTATGGGTGAGCTGCACCTGGAAATTATCATTGACAGGATGAAACGTGAATTTAAAGTGGAGATTAACCAGGGTGCACCGCAGGTGGCTTATAAAGAAGCGTTCCAGAATACGATTGAACACCGTGAGATACTAAAAAAGCAAACGGGTGGCCGTGGTAAATTTGCTGATATTATTTTTTCAATTGGCCCTGCCGATGAAGAATTTTTGAAAGAAGGTAAATCAAACTTCCAGTTTGAAAATAAATTGTTCGGTGGCAGTATTCCTAAGGAATTTGTACCGGCTATTCAAAAAGGATTTGAAACTGCGATGACAACAGGCGTTCTTGCAGGTTACCCAATGGAGAGCATGAAAGTGAGCGTAAAAGATGGTTCGTTTCACCAGGTGGATAGTGATGCCATGAGCTTTGAGCTTTGTGCAAAGCAAGGTTACCGGGAAGCCGGCCGCAAGGCAAAGCCAGTGTTGCTGGAACCCATTATGAAGGTGGAAGTATTAACTCCCGATCAGTACATGGGTGATGTGACGGGTGACTTAAACCGCCGCCGTGGTATGCTGGAAGGTATGGACAGCAAACACGGTGTACAGGTTATTAAAGCCAAAGTGCCTTTGAGCGAAATGTTTGGATATGTTACGCAGTTGCGTTCACTGAGCAGCGGCCGTGCCACTTCTACCATGGAGTTCAGTCATTACAACCCTGCACCAACAAATATTGCAGAAGAAGTGATGGCCAAATCAAAAGGTAAAGTGAAGATTGAAGATTAATGAAGAGCAGCTTTTAGCCTTTAGGTTTTAGCTGTTAGGAATAAGAAACTCCATTCTGTAAAGAGTGGGGTTTTTGTTTATTAAAAGCACTAAGAATTTTTGAAAAATTTGCCAGGATTAATTATTGGGATTAAAGATCAAGTACAATGGAAAGATTTGATTTAATGAGTAAAATTTGCTCATCGCTGAGTTCTCCAATTTTTTTAATCAGCCTTTTATTATCAATAGCACGAATTTGATCAATCATAATATCGCAGTCTTCTTTTAGTTTTGCTGAACCTTTGGTTAAATGGATCCTTAAAATTTCAGCCTCCGGTTTCACATTTGTTGTTAAAGGACATACAATAGTTGATGGATGAAAAGTATTGAGCAAGTCAGTTTGAATAATTGCTACCGGCCTGGTTTTTCCAGTTTCAGTACCAAAACGGGGGTTCAAATCAGCAATCCAGATTTCATATTGTTTAATCTTCATCTTGTAACTTATCAAATTCAGCAAGCACTTTCATAGATTCATCCTGCACAATTTTAGATTCTTTTTTAAGCTGGCGTGATAATATTCTTCTTTTTTGAAGCAGGTTATAAAATTCAACAGCTTCGTTGATATAGCGGTTCCTGTTTTTACTAATCCGTGCAGTAATTTTCTCTGTCTCATTAAAGACAAGATCATCCATTTTTAATGAAAGATTTTTCATTTTGTGATTTTGCCAAAGGTATATACAAAAAGTATGTTTTCAAAACCTGGTGGAATGGCAAAAGGTTTTGTGTAAGTTAAACCATCATTTATTTTGATTTATAAGTAGTGCAATATTTCTGCTATCATTTCTTCGCCTCTCTTATTGCTTTAAATTCCGAGCCGGTTTTCCATTGCGGCATTTTTTCTTCAAACGCCAGCCTGCGGCCAACCCTAAATAATAATTTCAGGTCTTTAACAGCACCTTCCATTGTCCAGGTACTTGCATCGTATTCATCGGAGGGCTGGTGATAATTTTTTGCTGTGTAATCTTCCTGTAGTTTTTTTCCAAACGCTTCACCTTGTCCCACGACATTAATGCCTGCCTTTATATACAATGCAGGAATGCCGGCCTTGGCAAAATTGAAATGATCGGAGCGGTAATAATACCCGGCTTCGGGATGTGTTTCAAAAGAAACATAACCACTGTCTTTTTCAGCTTCTTCTTTTACATAATCTTCCAGCTCCGATTGCCCTGCACCAATTACTACAATATCTTTTGTTTTGGCAAACCGGTTAAGGCCATCCATGTTAATATTGGCAACGGTTTTACCGGCGGGATAAAGGGGGTTCTGTGCATAATATGCCGATCCTAAAAGTCCCTGCTCTTCTGCAGTAACAGACAGTATGATGATGGTTCGTTCAGGTTTTGTTTTCATGCTTTTAAATGCCCTTGCCAGTTCCAGCAAGCCTGCGGTGCCGGTGGCATTGTCTAATGCACCATTGTAAATGGAATCGCCGGTTTCATCGGGTCTTCCAATGCCCAGATGATCCCAATGGGCGGTATAAATAATTACTTCATCGGGATGTTTGGAACCGGTGATTTTGCCAATTATATTATACGATTTATTGTAAGTGGCCTGCACTTTCATAGTGGTGCTGAGTTTTATATTTAAAGGGACAGGTTTAAAACCACGCTGGTTTGCTTTTACCAGCAGGCCAGAATCGAAACCAGCGGCAGCAAATAATTTATTGGCTACCATCTCGGGCAGCCAGCCAATTACATCACAATTTTTAACAGCTTTGCCCCGGTTATCCAATTGCAGCCTCGAAGTATTGAAACTTTTTTGCTGAACGCTGAAAGGATAACTTGCGGCAGCAGTGTTGTGAATAATCAAGCAACCCTTGGCGCCCTGCCTGGCTGCTTCTTCAAACTTATATTTCCAGCGGCCGTAATACGTCATTGTTTTTCCTTTGAACAAGGTTGTATCTCCTGCCCAAAATCCGGGGTCATTTACCATCACCATTACCACTTTCCCTTTTACATCGAGGCCTTCGTAATCGTTCCAGTTATATTCAGGCGCTACCACACCATAGCCTGCAAATACAAGTTCCGAATTATCAAGGCTTATGTTTTCATCTGTCTTATCTGTCCAGATAATGTAATCGTCAAAAGCTTTTAAAGTAAAATTGCCTTTGGCCGACTGCACCTGCATGGCGGGTGCGGCTGTTGCCAATATATTCACCATGGGCACTTCCTGTAAAAAGCTGTTGCCATTGCCTGGTTCAAGCCCTGCCGATGCAAACTGCTGTTGCAGGTAATTGATGGTTATTTTTTCGCCTTCGGTAAATGGTTTGCGGCCCATGAACGAGTCGGCGGCAAGCACAGATACATGAAGCTTCAGGCTGTCGGCGCTGAAAGCAGCTTCTCCATCATGGTTGCCTGCATTGCTGTCGTGATGATTGCATGCTGAAAATAGTATTACACTAAATAGCAAAAGAAACCCTGGGCTTTTGTACATAAAATTTGTTTTGAATGATGGGAAATTTTTTACCATTTGGTAATGAATATTAAAGAAA
>JANNAM010000226.1:0-19246 GCA_031384415.1 Bacteroidota bacterium | reverse complement strand
GTGGATATACAGTACCAATACAACACAGCATTGGATGTAATTATAGACAGGGCAAAAAAAGAAAACCTGTTTACCGGTTATTTAAAAGAAGTGGATGGAAAGTTTTATGTAAAAGAAATAGAAAGTTATCTTTTCTTTCCCCTCATCATTTCGCCCTGGCAGGTAATGCCGCCACAAAATGAACTGAACGAACCCGTAACTTTTTTACTCGAAAATATTGACAAGAAAGAAAAAGCCTCCGCCCGCCTTACCAAAACAAAATACATTCCTGAATATTATACCGCTGTTAAATGCCAGAGAGAAAATACACCCGTTGATGCAACGATTTATAAAATAACTCCCCACGGCATTTATGTAAATGTTATTGCAGATAAAATACAGGGCAAGCTGCCTTTTAAAGAAGGGCTAAAAGAAAATGATAAGGTTGCTGTTAAGATAGTTTATATGAGTGCTGATAAGGTTATTATTGAGGCATTGTAATATGCCGCTACTTATAATAAGGCGCTATCATCCAGTAAACCACCACCCCGGTAATCGCCACATAAAACCATACCGGCCATATTATCCTCACCAGCTTCTTATGCTTTTCATATTCACCGGTCAGCGCCCTGTAAGCAGCAAATAAAATAAAAGGCAGGGC
Source organism: Bacteroidota bacterium (assembly GCA_031384415.1). GTDB lineage: Bacteria > Bacteroidota > Bacteroidia > Chitinophagales > Chitinophagaceae > Ferruginibacter. Next base: position 18,606 of record JANNAM010000226.1, on the reverse strand, counting down.
AAGGCCCGCCAGTGGTATATGGGTAGCAAGAATAATTAAATACAAAGTACGCATGCTGCCGGCGGCGCTTCTTTCAGCATCGCTCAGGCCGGCAATGCCGTCGGTTTCGCCATACACAGTTTCGCCGGCAAACAAATGATGGCATATATAAGACAATAAAAACAGTACCGACAAAGCCATTGCAGTAAGCATAATTTTTTTATGCAACCGGTAATTTTTTTGCTTTACAGCTAATAAACCTGCCAGCAGCAGCAAGGCTACTATTGCATTGATGGTGGCATTGGCCATTGCAAAAATGTGCACATCAAAAGGAAGGCTAACTTTTCCTGCAAGGTTGTATTTGCCCAAAATGGTTACCGCAGCAAATACAATAACAGAAAAAATAATGATAAGCAGTTTCGCCTTTTTATCATTTTTAACTAAAGAAGGTTGCAGCATGTTTATTTTCTTTTCTTACTTAATAATACGGTGGCAAAAATGGCAATGCCAATGGCAATGAATATAATGGGTAATATGGGAATGAACTCCCTGAATATAGAAGGAGATTTTTTATCCCTTTCCAGCATCAGCGTTGGAATGTCGCCGGCAAGCCTTGCCATTGCTGTGGAGTCATCTGCATGGTACAGGCCACGTATAACACGGGTTGTATCCAGCAGAAAAAACAAATCGGTATGTATAAAATCCGGCGTTACGGTAGTGTCGGCAATGCTTGCTTTCAGTTCATTCAAAGCAAAATCGTAAATGTCTTTTTTATTGCCGGTTACAAACCACCAGCTGTCGTGGCTGGCCTGGTAACGGTCGGCAAAGCGGCGCAGGTTCTGCACAGAGTCATGCTCAGGGTCTATGCTGATAGAAATGAACTGAACAATGCTGTCGTTTTTAATGTAAGAATCCTGCAGCTTCTTCATTGTTATGGCAAGCCTGGGGCAAATGCTTGCACACCTGGTAAAAAAGAAATCAATGACTAATATTTTTCTTTTTAAAGAATCCAGCGAAACTGTTTTGCCCAGCTGGTTGGTGAAAGTGATGTTGCGTACTTTGTGCCAGATGGTATCTGAAGTTGTTTTACCGTTCTTTTCAGTAACAATTACAGTGTCGGGAATAAAATATTTCCCCGGCATGTGTATGGCATCTTTGCTGTAATGTTTCACTAAAAAATATCCTGTAAAGGGCAACAGAATTGCCAGCATCAATGCTAAAATTGCTTTTTTATTCATCGCTTATCTTAATACTATTTGCAAATTTACGCTAATAAAAAGCCACCGCTGATGCGATGGCTTTAATTATTTATAAATCATTTTTGAATATACAGTCCTTACTCTTTTGCACCTTTTTCTGTTGCCGCCGGCACCGTTTGTTCGGTTGGGTCTTTAATACTTCCGCCCCTTGTGTTACGCATGTTCTTCCAGCTGTTTCCATCTGCTAAAAAAGCAATGATGAACCATACAAAAAGAACCAGGGTTACCACAATCGTCAGGCGGAAAATTTTTAATTCGCCGCCAAGGTGCATAAATACACCAACAATATAATAGGCTTTTGCCAGCGAAAGAATACAGATAACTCCTTTTACAAATAAAATAAGGGTATGATTCTTTTCTTTGTCGCCATACCATTCTTTTGCAAGGCCAAAACCCATTACCAGTTCGATGATAGTAACTACAGACAACAGCCAGAAAACCTGCCACAGTCTTTTTGTGCCTCCAGAAGAATGGGCGGCATAAGTTATTTCCGGGGATGCCAGTACTTGTTCACTCATAACGCTGTATTAAATACTTATAGAATTAATTTTTAAACCAGGTAAAAACAAAGGAATACAAACACCCACACCAGATCTACAAAGTGCCAGTAAAGCCCTGCTTTTTCAATCATTTCATAATGGCCACGCTGGTCAAAATGGCCCAGCTTGGTTTTAATATACATTACTATATTAATTATCACGCCGCTAAAAACGTGAAAACCATGAAAGCCTGTGATACCAAAAAAGTATCCGCCAAATGCGATGGGGCCAGGATGAGTAGCATGAATATGCCCTGCTACCGCTGCTTCTTTCACCTGTTCTAATAACTGGTCGTTGGTTAAACCGGTAAGTACTGCATGTGGTTCGTGTGATAAAAGCATACTCTTCAACACATCGGGTGGGGTTTTACTCAATGCGTCTGCCAGTGCAGTGCCTTCAAGATGTGCTCCCCAGGGATTATGAATTACAGATGTATTCAATCCTTCCAGCCCGCCATTTGCTGCCAGGGCAAAATGTTCGCCGGTTAATAAGTGAGTCCACTCCCATGCCTGACAACCCAAAAACATTAAGCCGCCAATAATAGTGAGGATCATATATTTCTCAACGCCTTTCCTGTTCATGTTATGACCGGCATGCACCGCAAGCACCATGGTAACAGAACTGGCAATCAAAATAAAAGTCATAAGGCTCACAAAAGCCAGTGGCAGGTTTTGATGCCCGAAGAAAGGAAATGCATTAAACACCGCATTGGCATCGGCCCAATGGTTTACACTAAAACGGATGGTGCCGTAACTGATCAGAAATGCGCCGAAGGTAAAGGCATCACTCATTAAAAAGTACCACATCATCACTTTGCCATAGCTCACATTAAACGGGCTTCTGCCTCCGTTCCACCATTTCATTCCTTTTGGTATTGCTGTTGTTGACATAATCTGATAAATTCTAAATAATAAATTCTAAATGCTCAGGCCATAAATGACACTAATTTCACGAATTACTTAAATGCTTTTTATTTGTGCTCATTAGTGTAATTAGTTGCTTATCTATCTTATTGCTAATAAAAAAATCAATAAATAAAGCCACAAAAAATCTACAAAGTGCCAGTAAGTTGCCATTACTTCTACCGGCACCGGGTTGTATGTTTTTACTTTACTGCTGAATGCTTTTAAAAACATTATCAGTAAAGCAATTACTCCTGCTAACAAATGGAGGGCATGCAAGCCTACAATAATGTATAAAAAAGAATACGATACATTTTTCTGCAGCGTAAGCCCCTTCATCCAGAACTGGTAAAACCCAATATATTGCAAGCCTACAAAAAGAACTCCTAACAAAAAAGTAATCGTTATTAAATTCCTGTACCTGCTTCGCTCATTTTCTTTAAATGCTTTTACTGCCAGCTGCATGGTAACGCTGCTTAATAAAATTACTGCAGTGCTGTACCAAAACAGCTGTGGCAGTTCAAACGATGTCCAGCCGGGCTGGTTCCTCTTTACCACATACGCACTTGTTAACCCTGCAAACATCATCAGCATACTGCCAATGCCTATCCATAAATTAAATTTATATGGATGTATTTTTTTTCGTTGCTCCATCGCCACTGTACTCATATAACTTTATCCCAAATGGGAATTTTTCAACTGTTTTTTGTGTTTAATGAATCACTCTGTTGGCAAACATGGCCAATAAAACAATCATTAAATAAAAATAAGAACTGAACATAACCCGCCTTGCACTCTTAGCATCCATCCTCACAAACAATAATACACTTACATATACCATCCAAAGGTTGCAACCCAGCAAAATAAACATACTCGCTATTTTGCTGATGCCGGTATAATAAGGTATAAACCCCATTGGAATCATCAATGCGCTGTATATAATACTTTGCATTGCAGTAAACCTTGTTGGGCCCTTATCAGCAGGCAGCAATTTAAATCCGGCATTTATATAATCTTTATGTGCCAGCCAGGCAATTGCCCAAAAATGCGGAAACTGCCACAGGAATTGGATACCAAATAATACCCAGGCTCCGGTCCAGCTGATTGGTGCATCACCATACGCTGCAACCCAGCCAATTAAACAGGGTAATGCGCCGGGTATGGCACCAACTAACACAGAAATTGAATTAACCTTTTTAAGTGGTGTGTAAATAAAGCCGTATAAAAAAAGGCTTAACAAACTAACCAACGCACTCTCTGTGTTAAAAAATTTCCACATCAAAAAAATACCTGCGGCACCTGTGATGAAAGCAAAAAGGCTTGCTTCATTCACACTCATTCTTCCGCTTGCTACCGGCCTTTTGGCCGTACGCATCATTAAAGCATCAGATGTTTTTTCCAAAATCTGGTTAATGGCATTTGCCGATCCTGTTACCAGCATTCCTGCAACAAAAAGTAAAAGAACTGATATTATTTTTTCCCGAACAAAAAACTGTTCATTGGGTGCAATTAAAAAACTTACTACTGTGCTAAACACCACCATAAAACTTAAAGTGAATTTGATTAACTGAAAATAATCTTTCACTTTAGCTGCCAGTGTAAATGAACCTGAACCGGCTATGGTTGTGTTATCCTGCATTTTCGTTGGCCTCACCCCAACCCATCTCCAAAGGAGAGGGAACTGGAAATTGGCTTATAATGTTTCAAATACTCTTTTTCTATTTCATTCTCTATAATTTTCTTCCTGCCAAAGTCGGAAGAGATAGAAGAGACCTTAATGCCCTTTGCTTTCATCTTCTCCCACGGGAACATCTTGTGGTATATATTCCTTTCCGTCTTTTGCATAATCATAAGCCCAGCGGTGTACTTCAGGTATTTCGCCAGGCCAATTGCCATGTCCGGGCCTGATAGGTGTTGTCCACTCCAGCGTATTGCTTCCCCATGGATTTGGAGTAGTTACTTTTCTTCCCTTCCAGATACTATAAAAGAAATTAAATACAAATAAAAGCTGCGTTGCAAAAACAAGTAATGCTACGGTGCTTATAAATTCATTTAACCCTCCAAACATATTAAAGGATGACCAGTTGGTGTAATCATAGTACCGGCGTGGCATTCCTGCAAGCCCTTCGTAATGCATTGGCCAGAAAATTAAATAGGCGCCAATAATGGTTACCCAAAAATGGATATAACCCAAAGTATTGTTTAAATAACGGCCATACATTTTAGGAAACCAATGGTAAATACCGGCAAACATTCCAAAGAAAGAAGCCACACCCATTACAATGTGAAAGTGAGCTACCACAAAATAAGTATCATGCAAGTGAATATCGAGTGCAGAGTTGCCAAGGAATATACCGGTTAAACCACCACTGATAAACAAGCTTACAAATCCAATGGCAAACAACATTCCGGGTGTAAACCGTATGTTTCCCCGCCAGAGTGTGGTAAGCCAGTTAAATACTTTGATGGCACTTGGTACTGCAATTAATAAAGTAAGCAGCACAAAGATGGAACCCAGGAAAGGATTGAGCCCTGTTACAAACATGTGGTGTGCCCAAACAAGAAAGGCCAGTATGGCAATCGCAAATAAAGACCCCACCATTGCCATGTAACCAAAGATTGGTTTGCGGCTGTTAACACTTATAATTTCGGAACTCATGCCCATTGCTGGTAATAAGATGATATACACTTCTGGATGGCCGAGGAACCAGAATAAATGCTGGAACAGAATAGGGCTACCACCTTCGTTTGGTAAAATTTTACCGGCAACATAAATATCACTTAAGTAGAAGCTTGTTCCTAAGTTTCTATCGAATAATAATAAGATAGCGCCTGATAATAATACAGGGAAAGATAAAACACCTAATACTGCGGTAAAGAATAAGGCCCATATTGTTAATGGCAACCTTGTCATGCTCATCCCTTTTGTACGAAGGTTTAGAATAGTAGTAATATAGTTAAGGCCACCCAGCAATGCTGATACAATAAACATTGCCATACTCACCAGCCATAAGTCCATACCAATTTTACTTCCGCTTGCCGCATCACCCAAAGCACTCAAAGGAGGATAAATTGTCCAGCCGCCGCTTGCAGGGCCTGTTTGCACAAACAAGGAAGCAAACATAATAATAGAAGAGATAAAGAAAAACCAGTAGCTCAGCATATTTAAAAATGGCGAAGCCATATCTCTTGCACCAACCTGTAATGGAATTAAAAAGTTAGCAAAGGTTCCGCTGAGGCCTGCTGTTAATACAAAGAACACCAAAATGGTTCCATGCATAGTTACCATGGCGTAATAAAATTCAGGCTGTAATTTTCCGCCTTTAGCCCAATGGCCCAAAATGTCTTCCAGCCATGGAAAAGTAGATTCGGGATAGCCCAACTGCAAACGAAACAGTACTGAAAATAAACCGCCGATAATTGCCCAGATCATTCCTGTAATAAGAAATTGCTTGGCAATCATTTTATGATCCTGACTGAAAACGTATTTGGTAATAAACGTTTCGTGGTGGTGGTGTTCGTGGTGTGCATCATGCCCTCCATGAATATCTGCTCCGTGTAATGTAGCTGCTACGCTGCTCATAATCTTAACTTTTTTTCAATAACCAATTTATTTTTTAATAACAACAGCTGTTTTAATCGCTGGTGTATCTGCTATTTTTGGTGGTGCTGCTTCCGGGTGTATAGTCCAGTATTCAGGCGATTTGGACTTAAGCCATTTATTATAATCTTCTTCCGATTCTACTGTGATAACCCCCCTCATATTAAAATGCCCTGCACCACACATCTGGTCGCAGCTTATTTCATATTCAAATGCGCTATTGTTGGTGCGTTCTTTCATTTGTTTGGTAGTGTACTTTGGCGTAAACCACATGGTGGTGGGTATGCCCGGCATTGCATCCATCTTCATCCTGAAATGAGACAAGCCAACGTCATGTATAACATCCTGAGCATTGATAACTAATTTAACGGGCCTGTTAACAGGCAGGTGCATTTCGGTTCCCGAAACATGAATATCATCTAAACTGAACTTATCGGAGAAATCAACTCCGAGTGTATTGGAGCTGGTGGTGAGTTTGTAATTTTTTCTGCCCAGTACTTTATCTTCTCCGGGATAACGAACCTCCCATGCAAACTGATGTCCTGTAATTTCAACAAGAACTGAATCTTTAGGTGCATCGCCAGTTATTTTAAACCAGTATTTTAATCCAAAAACAACCAATACACAAAGCACTATTGCAGGTATAACTGTCCAGATTAATTCCAGCTTATTACTGTGGGCAAAAAAGTATGCTTTCCTGTTTTCATCTGCCTGGTATTTAAATGCAAACCAGAACAGGGCTACCTGTGTTCCCACAAACACAACGCCCGTTACAGCAATTGTAATCAGCATCATAGTATCAATTCCTTCTCCTTCCACACTTGCCGAGCCTTGAGGAAAAAGTGTTTTGCCATAATACAATTCATTGCACCACCAGGCACCAATTAATCCAAGTATTAAAAATGTAATCAGCAAAAACGCATTTATCTTATTGTTTTGTTTGTTCGATTTGTCTTCACCTTTTAAAACACTTACATACTCACTGGCTTTTGCAATCTGGAAAATGATTACAAAAACCATTATTATAATCGCTATCGGCAATATCTCCTTCATTGTATAAAATTATTTACAGTAATTGTTGTCTGTCTTAAATATATTTTTCTATGTATGGTGTATCATACTTTCTTTTAAGAAAGGATGATTTTTTGCCAGCAAAGAATTTTTTGTAAGATACCTTCCTGTTCCCCACATAATTAATCCTATAAACAAAAAGGCAATACCGAATTCAAAAGGCATCAGTTCCCACTGGTCATGCACTGTGCCGGGCATTACCATCTGGTAAAAATCTATCCAGTGTCCAAAAATTATCAGTATTGCCATAAATGTTACCATCGTCCAGTTACGCTTGGTGCCACGTTTCATCAATATTAATAATGGGCAAAGGAAGTTTACAATTAAATTGAAAAAGAAAATGCCCTTATATGGCCCTGCTTTTTCTGCAGTGCCAAGTCTTTGAATAAAGTATGTTGTTTCTTCGGGCTGGTTACTGTACCATATCAGCATATACTGGCTAAACCATAAATATGTCCAGAACACAGAGAAAGCAAACATGAACTTTCCAATATCATGCAAATGCTCTTCGGTAACATAAGGCAACTGGCCACGGTTTTTTAAAAATATTACAAACAAAGCTATCAGCGACATACCCGAAACAAATGTACTTGCAAAAGTGTACCAGCTATACATGGTACTGTACCAGTGTGCATCAATACTCATTAACCAAAGCCATGGAATGGTGGAAGCAACTGTTAGAGCAAAAAACACAATGAACAAAGAACCCCAAACTGTATTTTTAAATATCCATTTCTTTCCTGTTTCATAATCCATGGGGCCTTCCTTATCTGTTTTCAAACTCATGCTACGCATTTTTTTACCCAAAAACCACCAAAGGAATAATGTGATGCTTGTCCAGACTGTAAAGAAAACAGGATTTAAAAATCCATGCTTGCCATCTAAAATCTTATCAAACTTAGAGCCGCCTTTTACATACAAATCTTTATCAACCCAGTGGTAAATATCATGCCTGCCGCCCCAAACCAAAAACATCAGTATTACAAATGCAATAACACCCAGGATGGGAACCATACTTGAAATTGCTTCTGGCACACGGCGCAATGCAACCTGCCAGCCGCCCATTGCCAAAGTAGTGGCGCAAATAAAAAACATAGCTGCATTTACCACCAGCAACCAAAACACACTGTTCTGTAAAAGCACAGCCCAAAAACGGGTACTGCTTACATCGTTTCCATGAGGGTGAGAGAAGGGATGAAACTTAATCAGTCCATACGCCAAAGCTATTATACCGGCGCCTAGCAAAGCATACGTCCACTTTTTATAACTGCCCGGTAATGTAAATGGTTGACTCATCTAAACTTTATTTTGAGTGAATGCTTTTATTATTTTTTTGCAGGTGCTGTTGTTTTTACACTGTCCGTTTTTGCAGGTGCAGCAGTTGCTGGTGCAGCGCCTTTTTGCAATGAACGTACATATTGAACAATCATCCACCTTTGTTTGCTGTCTAATTGCGATGCATAACCTCCCATATTATTCTTTCCGTAGGTAACAGAATGAAATATAGTTCCGTCTGCCAGTTTTATTATTTCATCCGAGGTTAAATCTTTAACGCCACCCAATTTTGGTGCTACCGGTCCGTTTGCTTTTCCTGTTGAACCATGACATACGCCGCAATAAATATTAAACAATCTCCCTGCTTCTAAACTATCAGGATGATTTAATGGCTGCAAAGGATTAACTATGGTTGCACTCAATTTATATCCGTTGCTGTCATTTGCAAGCGGATAAGGAAATAACTCACCTCTTTTTATTGTTCCTGCAACGGGCTGGCTATTATAAAATATTTTGTTTCCGTAATCAGCGCTTTTGCTGTTGCCGGTAAAAATTGCACTGTCGTGCAAAGCATAGGTTTCAAAAGCCCGGCTGTATGTCATATCAGGCATATAAATTCTTCCTGGCTCACGCTTGTTTTTACAACTGATTAAAACAACAATGGTTGTCAATATCAAAGATGTTATTATTAAATATTTTTTCATTCGCTTTATTAAAATCTCTTTAGAATAATAATCTGCTTCAGGTACCAGGTTAATACCCTTTTTCGTCCCTGTATAATTTTTGTTCCCTGTCATATCTTCCTATCCACCATCCGGTTTCTGCCGATTCCACTTTTATTTCTGTAGCACCTGCATTTTGTAAAAAACTTTGTACTTCTGAATCGTTTGTTTTATCGGTACACTCTATTGCCATTACAAATAAATCATCAGTGGCTCTTGGATGAAACACATGTTTTTTTACAAATGGTGCCAGGTTGCACAAATAACAAAAGGTAAGTACCATACCAATGGCCGAGAACAATACTGTTAACTCAAAAGTAATGGGTATCCATGCCGGCAATGCAAAGTGCGGCTTACCGCCAATATTCAATGGCCAGTCTTTGGTAAATACCCAACTTATAAAAGTAAGGGCGGTTGTTGTTCCGGTGATGGCATAAATAAAACCTGCAGTATGAATACTGGTTTCACGAAGGCCCATAGCGTGGTCTAACCCATGCACAGGAAAAGGAGTATATACATCGTATATTTTGTATCCTGCCTTGCGAACATTTTTCACCGCAGGAAACAGTACCTTTTCATCATCAAAACAGGCTACAACAAATTTTTTAATTCCTCCAGCCATTCTTTAATATTTAAATTCTAATAATAAAATTCTAATGCGCAGGCACCGCCGAATGCCCGTGACCCACTTCATCAATATAAAATTTCTCTGCATCCATCTTCTCAGTTTCGGTCATCTTCACTTTATAATTTTCGCCACTGGTTTTTAATACTGCCTTAATTTCTGCAACTGCAATAACAGGGAAGTATTTTGCAAACAGGAAGAAGCAGAAGAAGAATAATCCAAACGTACCGAGGTAAAACCCGATCTCATAAATACTGGGGCTGTAATAAGTACTCCATGAAGAAGGAAGATAATCTCTGTAAACAGATGTTACAATGATTACAAACCTTTCGTACCACATACCAATGTTTACAATGATACTCATAAAGAAAGTAACTGCAATATTCCTTCTCAGTTTTCTGCTCCAGAATAATTGAGGCGATACCACATTACAGAACATCATCAACCAGTAGCTCCATCCATAAGGGCTCCAGATGTTTGCCCTGTTCTGGCTAAATGCATACCACTCGTATGGATTTTGTCCGTACCATGCAATAAACAATTCAGTTAAGTAAGCACAACCCACAATACTGCCGGTTAACACAATTACTTTATTCATTGCCTCAATATGGCCCAGTGTAATATAATCATGCAGTGAAAATACTTTACGCAAAATAATCATCAGTGTTTGCACCATGGCAAAGCCACTGAAGATAGCACCGGCAACAAAATAAGGTGGAAAGATAGTAGTGTGCCAGCCCGGTACAATGGAAGTGGCAAAGTCAAAAGATACTATCGTGTGCACAGACAATACAAGCGGCGTACTTAAGCCTGCCAGCACCAATGACAATGATTCATGACGCTGCCAGTGTTTGGTGCTTCCGCTCCATCCAAAAGATGCAACACCATAAAACATTTTACGGAATTTTGTTTTTGCCCTATCTCTCACCGTTGCCAAATCGGGCAACAAACCAGAATACCAGAATAATAGTGAAACAGTGAAATAAGTAGATATCGCAAATACGTCCCAGAGTAATGGTGAGTTAAAGTTTACCCACAGCGGGCCTCTTGTATTTGGATAAGGAAGTACAAAGAACGCCATCCAAACCCGGCCCATGTGCCAAATCGGGAACTGGCCTGCACAAATCACCGCAAAAATTGTCATTGCTTCGGCCGCACGGTTTACACCCGTTCTCCATCCCTGGCGGAACAATAATAAGATAGCAGAAATCAAAGTACCGGCATGACCAATACCAATCCACCATACAAAGTTGGTGATGTCCCAACCCCAGCCAATTGTTTTATTCAGATTCCACTGCCCAATACCATACGTAACCTCCCGGTAAACACTGTACACACCAAAAAGGAGCAACAAAGTGCTTATTGCAAAACCAATATACCAAAGCCTGCTTGGCTTTGCTTCTATCGGACGAATGATATCTTCCGTTACCTGGTGATAGTCTTTATCACCATCTACCAACGGTTCCCTGATTTGTGATTCGTATTTCAGTAATGACATATCTATGATTAAAGTCAAAAGTTAAAAATCAAAAAAATGGTCTGTTTTTAATTTTTACTTGTTTATGCATGTGTCTTTTCGTCTTTCTTCTCTTCCTTCTTTTCTCCCTCTTCTTTTTCGTTTGTTATATGCCTGTCTGTATTTTTTACTTTTGCCAGGTAACTCACATTCGGTAAAACGTGCAGTTGTTCCAGCACATAAAAATTCCTGTGCTTCTGATCAACGTGCCTTATTTTATAAACATCGCTTTCTTTATCGTTTACATTACCAAAACTGATAGCGTGTGTAGGACAAGCCTGCATACAAGCTGTCTTTACATTTCTTACCAAAGTTGGGTCGCCTGCTTTTTTTGCATTCAGTTTTGTTTCCTGCAGGCGCTGTACACAGAAAGAACATTTTTCAATCACACCACGGCTTCTTACAGTTACATCAGGGTTCAACACCATTCTTGTAAGATCTTCATTCATCTGGAACACTGCATCATCCAGGTCAACACCCTTCAATGGTTTTTGATTATCTGCGAAACTGTCTGAACCGGTAAAATCGAGCCAGTTAAAACGACGTACTTTATAAGGACAGTTGTTGGCACAATACCTTGTTCCAATACAACGGTTATAGGTCATTTGGTTTAGGCCCTCGGTGCTGTGATTGGTAGCGGCAACCGGGCAAACGTTTTCGCAAGGCGCATTATCGCAATGCTGACAAAGCATCGGTTGAAAAACCACATCAGGATTTTCAACATCACCGGTAAAATAACGGTCAATTCTTAACCAGTGCATTTCATGTGCTCTTTGTACCTGCATTTTACCAACCACACTCACATTATTTTCGGCAGTACATGCTACAACGCAGGCGCTGCATCCAGTGCAGGTATTAAGGTCAATGCTCATTCCCCATTTAATACCTGGCTTTTCAAAATCGGGGTAAATGGTAGCGTCTTTTACAAAATCTTTTCTGCCACCGGGCCCTTCGGGAGTTAAGTTTTCTCTTTCTTCATTAGGCTCTCTTAAAACAGCTTCGGGGTCTTTTGCATAATCCGCAAGATTTGTTTCATATAAAACCGGCCGGCTTTCTGTAAATCCATGCACCTGTGTTTGTGCTAATGGATAAGTGTTACTTGTTTTTTCAACTGTTGCTGCTGCACTGTATAAACCATCCGCACCAACAAACAGGTAAGCATTTTTACCTGCGCCATTTGCTGACCTACCGATGTAATCAATTGTGTTAGCTTCGGCTGCACTTTGTCTTCCATAACCCAAAGCAACTCCAATTACTTTATCATGATTGCCTGGTATAATTAAAACAGGAAGCTCAATAGATTTTCCGTTTACTGTAATTTTTACCACAGGTTTTTCGGGTGTTACTTCATACCTGTCCGACTGGCGCTGGTCTTTTCCCATCACATCAATTCCTAACACTTCCTTCGCCAACGCAGGGCTCATCACTGCATAATTGTCCCAGGTTACTTTTGTAATAGGGTCGGGCAGTTCCTGCAACCATGGATTGTTTGCCTGGTTACCATCGCCTATTGATATTTTCTGATAAAGTACCACTTCAATTCCTGCAGCAGCTTTTGAAGCAGCAATTTTACTTTTTGCTTCTTCTGTTTTTGCTGCACTAAAAGTTCCGGCTGCAATTGTTGGTACAGCAGGCTCAATCACACCATCCTGCAATGCTTTTTCGTAGCCTGCGCTGCTGCCTGCTTTTGTTGTCCAGAATGTTTTAAAATATGTTTCGTAATCCGTTGCTGTTGCGCCGGGTGTCCATTTTAATAAAGTAGTTTGAAAAGCCCTTGTTTTAAACAAAGGATAAATAGTTGGCTGCATCAAACTGAAGTAGCCAGTCTTGGGCTCTGCATCGCCCCAGCTTTCTAACCAGTGGTGAGATGGAATGATATATTTACAACTTTCTGTTGTTTCATCCAATGTTGCATTGAAAGAAACAGAAACCGGTAATTTTTTTATTGCTTCGCCTAATTTTTTACCATCGGCATAAGTGTAAACAGGATTGGCGCCATAAACAAATAAAGCACCAACAGCTCCTGCATTTATATCAGCAACTAATTTTGCAAAATCAGCATCGCTGCCATTGCGGTAGTTAGAAGTAACAGCCCAGTTGATTGTTTTTCCACCGGCACCAATTGCTTCATTAATCGCATTGATAATCATCTGAACATTTACATCATTGCTTCCGCTAACAACCAATGCATTTCCACCGGCAGCTTTCAAGTTTTCAGCAGCCAGTTTAATGCCTTCATTCAATCTCTTATCTGTAAAGGAAGCGGCAGTTCCGTTCAGTGCATTTAAAAGAGCGACAGCAACCGCACCGGTTTCGGATGGCCTGTGAACAAAACGGTCGTCGGCATTGCTGCCGGTTAAACTCATCATGCTTTCGAACTGTATGTGGCGGCTCATTTCCGGTTTCTCCCCTTTCAGGTTTCTGTTGGTTGCATACTGCGATGCAAATTCAACAGGGCTTAACCATGTACCAAGAAAATCGGCGCCAAGGCTTACAATTACTTTTGCATTATCAAAATGATAAGAAGGAATTGCTTTTTTACCGTAGCAGGCTTCATTTGCCAGCAACATACCGCTGTAACTTACCGCATCGTATTGTACATGGTGGCTGCCGGGATATTTTGCTAAAAATTCATTGATTATTTGTAAAGTAGAAGGAGAGTTGATGGTGGAAGTGAGTAATACTATTGCTTTGCCTGTGATGGCATCGCCAACCATTTTATCAATCGCTTCAAAAGTGCTTACTTCTTTAAATGCCTTGCCATCGTTTTGCAACGGGTGGCGAAGCCTTACTGTATCATATAAATCCAGCACTGAAGCCTGCGCCTGTGCACTGGTACCTCCTTTTGTAATTGTTGATAATTCGTTGCCTTCAATCTTAATAGGGCGGCCATCTCTTTGTTTTACTACAACTGAAATAACATCGCCGCCATTTACATAAGTAGAAGCATAGTAATTGGCAACACCGGGAATAAGCTCTTCGGGTTTTTGTAAATAAGGAACCGCTTTACGAACGGGCATTTCGCAGCTTGATGCGATGGCGGCAGCAGCAGTGCTAAAACCTAAGTATTTGAGAAAATCCCTGCGGGGGGTTTTAGCCTCCAACAAACCTTTATCATCCATATCCACCAATGGCAACAACTCATCTTTGAATTCATTTTGTGCCGATTGCTGAAATGATTCGGTATGATTCAGTTCTCCAAAACTTTGCCAGTACTTTTTATTACTCATAGCTTATAAAATGTGGTAATTAGCTGATGTGCTAATCTGCTAATTCCTATAAATTGATTACTCTTTGTATTAAATCTATCTAAGCTAAAACAAAATACTCCTGCTTTCCTCATTAGCAAATCAGCACTTTATCGAATTAGCTAATTACATTAATAGTGACACTTCTGACACTCCGTTCCACCAATTTTTTCTACCGTTACGCTGTCTAATTTGCCGTTCTTTATATCGTTGTGGAATTTTTCGTAAATGCTGTAAAATTTATTGCCTGTGCTATCCTGGTTATTATAGAAATCAACTTTTGTACTGCGGTGACAATTGATACACCAGCCCATACTTAATTCTGAAAACTGGTACACTTCGGGCATTTCCTGAATATTACCATGGCAGGTCTGGCATTGCTGCTTGCCTACTTTTATGTGCTGGCTATGGTTAAAATAAACGTGGTCGGGCAGGTTATGAACCTTTACCCACTGAATTTCGCTGGCTCCGTCCGGAATACCATCGCCATTATCATCGGGGTTGTATTTTCCTGCAGCAGCATCCCAGCCTGCGTATTTGTATAATTTTTGAATTTCGGCAGTTCCGTTAACGGTTGTACCATCTTCTCTTACCAATGGCTCACTGTCCTTACCATATTCTTTAATTCCTTTATGGCAGTTCATACAAATATTTACCGAAGGAATATTGGCATGTTTACTGTCCTGTGCACCGCCATGGCAGTACAAGCAACTGATTTGATTAACGCCGGCATGTACTTTATGAGAGTAGAAAATGGGTTGCTCGGGCTGGTAATTTTGCTGGCGGCCCAGGCCTATAGCGGCATTTACAAAGAAATAGCCTGCAAGCATAAACAAACCAAGTACTCCAATCATTAAATATGTCTTATTGCGGTAAAAAGGAACCGGTTCGCTGCGTTGTATGCCTACTTTTTCATCAGAAAGCTTACGAAGGCTACTGTTTACCTGTAATAATATAAAAGCAACAAGAGCTAATATGATTGTAAGAATTCCGTAGAGCAATGAGTTATCGCTTTCGCCACCGCCACCGCCTGCTTTATCATTTCCTTTGGTTGGGGGAACATAATCATTAGCATATTTTAAGACAGCGTCAATCTCTTCTTTTGAAAGCTGTGGAAAAGAATTCATTTTTGTTGCCCTTGCGATAGATTTTCCATAAGGATCTGTAGCCATCATTCCTGTTGGGTCTTTCATCCATTTGTAGACCCAGTCTGGTGATGGTTGCCTTTCCCTGGCACCTTTTAAAGCCGGGCCGGTAAAATCCTGATCGGGCTTGTGGCAACTGGCACAATTTGCTTTAAAAATTGCTTCGCCATCGGCAGCAAAAATGCTATTGGAAAAAAATACAAAAACAACAAAGAGTGGACCTGTAAATAGTTTCTTTAAGTTTGGGCTGATGCAACTCATACAGTTTGGTCGGGGCTAATGTGGAAAAATATCCTTTACTGGCTGCAAATTTAAGGCACGATGCTGATAATATATCAACATTTTAACTTTTTTTTTTATCATATCTGGCGTGGCTTTCAGCCATTTGTTGAATAATATAGCCAATGTATGTCATGTTTTTGTAAACAGTAATTTTTTGTGTGGAATCACAAATTTTTATAAGACTTTTGCGCCATGTTTAACAAACTGCAGCAAAAATGGAAAGTGAATGGGGTTGAGCTGATCCTCATTTTCTGCACATTTGCCCTGGGCGGAAGCCTTTGCGGCTATGCTGGAAGAAGACTGCTTGTATTAACCGGTTTGGAAAAAGGAGCGCTATGGATAATACTTTACATGTTGCTTATAACCCTCCTTTGGCCGCTGTGCGTTTTATTAATCAGTATCCCCCTGGGGCAGTTTGGTTTTTTTAAAAAATATGTAAGTAAAATAGGTAACCGAATGTTGGGCAACAAAGCAGCAACCGTGAAACCAACAACCAGCGTTTTAAATATTGCAATTTTTGCCAGCGGCGAAGGCAGCAATGCAAAAAAAATAATAGAACATTTTGCTTCATCGCATGAAATAAAAATAGGGCTGATAGTTTGCAACAAACCCGGCGCCGGTGTTTTGCAAATTGCTGCCCTTAATAATATTTCTGTTTTATTAATTGAAAAAGAAAGATTTTTTAGCGGCGATGGTTATTTGCCAGAATTTGAAAACCACCAGATCCGCCTTATAGTGCTTGCCGGATTTTTATGGAAGCTGCCCGAACAATTGATTAAAGCTTATCCAAAAAAAATTATCAATATTCACCCGGCCTTATTGCCCAAACATGGAGGCAAGGGCATGTACGGTCATTATGTACATGAAGCTGTTATTGCCAATAAAGAAAAAGAAAGCGGCATCAGCATCCATTATGTGGATGAATTATACGACCATGGGGAAATTATCTTCCAGGCAAGATGCACCGTTGATGAAAATGAAATGCCGGATTCCCTGGCAAATAAAATTCATGGGCTGGAGCATGAGCATTATCCAAAAACAATTGAAGCCATTATAAAAAAGCAAAATCGCAGTTAAAAGAAAATCGCTTTGTCTTATCTTTTCTTTTGTTGGCGTAATATTACGACTTCAAATTTTTCATTTGCAATCAAGGTTACCAATATTTATATCGCTGCTGTTTGTTTTTGGGTTAACCAATACATCACTTGCCCAGCTTACCCTCAG
Source organism: Bacteroidota bacterium (assembly GCA_031384415.1). Lineage (GTDB taxonomy): Bacteria > Bacteroidota > Bacteroidia > Chitinophagales > Chitinophagaceae > Ferruginibacter. Next base: position 1,218 of record JANNAM010000226.1, on the reverse strand, counting down.
CGGCAATGTGTACGATTCTTCCAAAGTTAATTTAGTGCCCGATGTTAGAGTGGTAAGCACCGGCGGGTTATTTGCCATTACCGACTCTATGGGCAGGTATAATATTATAGTATCAGAAAAAGATTCTGTATCGTTCAGTTATAAAAACAAACCCACACAAAAGTTTGCCGTAAAAAGCATTGGCGATTTACAACACTTTGATATTGCACTACGGGTTACTTACAAAGGAAAGTACAGCCTCTTAAAAGAAGTGATGGTATTTTCCAAATCTTACAAACAGGATTCGCTGCAGAACCGACAGACTTATGCCGATGTGTTTGCTTACCGCAAACCTGGTGTGCAAACAAGCATTGCACCTGGTGGCGCTGTGGGTGCCGATGTAAATGAACTGATTAATATTTTTCGTTTTAAAAGAAACAAGCAGCTTCGCAAATTTCAAATAAGGCTTGAGCAGGAAGAACAGGAAAAGTATATCAACTACCGTTTCAGTAAAACAATTGTAAAAAGAATTACGCATTTGCAGGGAACACAACTGGATACTTTTTTGGTGCGTTACAGGCCGGCTTATGAATTTGCAAGCAATGCCAATGAACTTGTTTTTAACCAGTATATTTTAAACTGCTCTTACCAATACAAAATTGAACTGCTAAAAAACAATGCGCCGGGCTTATTAAAATAAGTAAAACTGGCTGCCTGATACTTTCTTATTATTTTTATAAAAAAAACATGGAACCTGAACAACTTAATCTTGGTATTGGCAGCCGCCTGCAGCATACACAATTTGGGCCCGGCGTTGTAGTCGGCGTTAGGTATGCAACGTATCTTATTTCTTTTATCAACCACGGCACAAAAGAAATTGATAAAACAGATACCAACCTGGATGAAATTATTCCCGAAAATATTACTGTTGAAATAGAGACCGCTTCTGAAACAGAAAAATCTCTTCTAAAAATTTTGCGTTTATGGGGCAATGTGATGGAGCTGGTGCCACTGGGAGAAAAATGGATAGGAGGCACTTTATTATTGCAGCCATCCGATAAAAGTTTAAAGCCCAAAGAGATTCCTGTTGCTGATTTTTTTCATAAAATTGTTATGTTACGAGACAGGCTACGAGTGCTGGAACAAAATATTAACAGCCATAAAAAACTAAGTGAGGAGGAGAAAGTAAATATGCAGCAATACATAACTCGGTGCTACGGTTCGCTCACCACTTTTAAT